>NZ_JBEYER010000001.1:0-197986 GCF_040634005.1 Micromonospora sp. NPDC007271 | reverse complement strand
TTCTCCATCGGGGTGGGGTTCCAGCCGTCGTCGTAGTACAGCCGGCGTCGTAGTGCCGTTTTCCGTCGGGGTCAGTCCTCGGCGTCCGGGCCGGCCACTTCGACGCCGTCGCTGCCGCGGACCACGTGGATGCACTCGCCCGGGCACTCCTTCGCCGAGTCGATCACCTCGAGCCGCAGGTGCTCCGGCACGTCGACCCGGGCGCCCGGCGCCTGCCGCAGCTCCCCGTCCGGGCCCTTGACGTACGCCAGGCCGTCGACGTCGAACTCGAAGACCTCGGGCGCGTACTGCACGCACAGCCCGTCGCCCGTGCAGAGGTCCTGGTCCACCCAGACCTGAAGCTGGTCCGTCGCGACCTCCGCCACCGGTGCACCCCCCATGTTCTCCCGTCCCACGGCCCGACGGTACCCGAACGCCGGTACCCGCCCGACGACCAGCCCTTGGCGATCAAGCTTCGGTGACGAGCGCGTTGCGCGGGACCGAATCGGGCTCATAGCGGCTAGTGTTAGCTCAGAACGTTCAAGCCCCCCGGGGAGGTGGGACGTGGCACGCAGCGACGACGCGGACTCGCGCGCCGCACGGTGGGAGAAGGAGGCCCACGATCTCTCCACGCAGGTTGCGTTCCTGCAAGAGGAACTCGCCCTGGTGCGGCGCAAGTTGACCGAAAGCCCCCGACACGTCCGGCAGCTCGAGGAGCGGCTGGCGGCCACCCAGGCCCAGTTGGCGCGGCTGACCGAGAACAACGAACGGCTCGTGAGCACCCTCAAGGAGGCTCGCGCGCAGATCGTGACGCTCAAGGAGGAGATCGACCGTCTCGCCCAGCCGCCGAGTGGCTACGGCGTCTTCCTGGCAAAGCACGACGACGGCACGGTGGACGTGTTCACCGGCGGGCGCAAGCTCCGGGTCGCCGTCTCGCCCTCGTTGGACGTCAACGAGCTACGGCGCGGCCAGGAGGTCCTGCTCAACGACGCGCTCAACATCGTCGACGCGTTCGGCTACGAGCGGGTCGGCGAGGTGGTCATGCTCAAGGAGGTGCTCGCCGGCCCCGGCGGCGCCCCCGGTGACCGGGCACTGGTGGTCTCCCACTCCGACGAGGAGCGCATCGTGCACCTCGCGGAGACCCTGATCGGCACCCCGATCCGGGCCGGCGACTCGCTCATGATCGAGCCCCGCTCGGCGTACGCGTACGAGCGGATCCCGAAGAGCGAGGTCGAGGAGCTCGTGCTGGAGGAGGTGCCCGACGTCGACTACGAGGACATCGGCGGCCTCCAGGCGCAGATCGAGCAGATCCGCGACGCGGTCGAGCTGCCGTTCCTGCACTCCGACCTGTTCCGCGAGCACCAGCTCCGGCCGCCGAAGGGCATCCTGCTCTACGGCCCGCCCGGTTGCGGCAAGACGCTGATCGCGAAGGCCGTGGCCAACTCGCTGGCCAAGAAGATCGCCGAGCGGCGCGGCGAGGAGAAGCACACCAGCTTCTTCCTCAACATCAAGGGCCCGGAGCTGCTCAACAAGTACGTCGGCGAGACCGAGCGGCACATCCGGCTGATCTTCCAGCGGGCCCGGGAGAAGGCCGGCGAGGGCACCCCGGTGATCGTGTTCTTCGACGAGATGGACTCCGTCTTCCGCACCCGCGGCTCCGGCGTCTCCTCCGACGTGGAGAACACCATCGTCCCGCAGCTGCTCAGCGAGATCGACGGCGTGGAGGGCCTGGAGAACGTCATCGTCATCGGCGCCTCCAACCGGGAAGACATGATCGACCCGGCGATCCTGCGCCCCGGCCGGCTCGACGTGAAGATCAAGATCGAGCGGCCGGACGCCGAGGCGGCCAAGGACATCTTCTCCAAGTACATCCTCGCGGGCCTGCCGCTGCACGCGGACGACCTGGCCGAGCACGGCGGCGACCCGCAGGCCACCGTCGCGGCGATGATCGACGCGGTCGTGCTGCGGATGTACTCGGAGACCGAGGAGAACCGCTTCCTCGAGGTCACCTACGCCAACGGCGACAAGGAAGTCCTCTACTTCAAGGACTTCAACTCCGGCGCGATGATCCAGAACATCGTCGACCGGGGCAAGAAGATGGCCATCAAGGAGTTCCTCACCTCCGGGCGCAAGGGGCTGCGGCTGCAGCACCTCCTCGACGCCTGCGTCGACGAGTTCCGCGAGAACGAGGACCTGCCCAACACCACCAACCCGGACGACTGGGCGCGCATCTCCGGCAAGAAGGGCGAGCGGATCGTCTACATCCGTACGCTCGTCTCCGGCGGCAAGGGCGCGGAGGCCGGCAGGTCGATAGAGACCGCCAGCAACACCGGCCAGTACCTGTAGGTCCGACGGCACCACCGGAGGCCCGTGGCGCACCGCGTCGCGGGCCTCCGCGCGTCCGCGTCCGACCCCGCCGCGGCCCGCCACACCGTACGCCTGGGGCTGCCACGCCCCCTTGCGGCGTGACGACGACTACGCTCGACGTGAACGGGGGACCGGGACGGCGAGCGGAGCGGCAGGTCGATGAGCGTCAGACGGATCATGGGCACCGAGGTCGAGTACGGCATCTCCGTGCCCGGCCAGGCCGGGGCCAACCCGATGGTCACCTCCTCGCAGGTGGTCAACGCCTACGGGGCACGCCCGGAACTCAACCGGGGCGGCCGGGCCCGCTGGGACTACGAGGAGGAGTCGCCGCTGCGCGACGCCCGCGGCTTCACCTACTCCGGCGCGGCCTACGACCCGGCCGAGGCCCTCGCCGACGAGGACCTGGGGCTGGCCAACGTCATCCTCACCAACGGGGCCCGGCTCTACGTCGACCACGCGCACCCGGAATATTCCACCCCCGAGGTGACCAACCCCTTGGACCTGGTGCGCTGGGACAAGGCGGGCGAGCGGGTGATGGCCGAGGCGGCCCGACGGGCGGCCACGATCCCGGGCACCCACCCCATCCACCTCTACAAGAACAACACCGACAACAAGGGGGCCAGCTACGGCGCCCACGAGAACTACCTCATGCGGCGGCAGACCCCCTTCGCCGACATCGTGGCGTACCTGACGCCGTTCTTCGTCACCCGCCAGGTGGTGTGCGGCGCCGGCCGGGTCGGCATCGGCCAGGACGGCACCCAGAGCGGCTTCCAGATCTCTCAGCGGGCCGACTTCTTCGAGGTCGAGGTGGGGCTGGAGACCACCCTCAAGCGGCCGATCATCAACACCCGCGACGAGCCGCACGCGGACGCCGACAAGTACCGCCGGCTGCACGTCATCATCGGTGACGCCAACCTGTCGGAGATCTCCACGTACCTCAAGGTCGGCACCAGCGCGCTGATCCTCACCATGATCGAGGAGAAGGCGCTCGGCCCCGACCTCGGCATCGCCGACCCGGTGAGCGAGCTGCGCGCGGTCAGCCACGACCCGTCGCTCAAGCACCTGATGCGGCTGCGGGACGGCCGGAAGCTGACCGCGCTGGACGTGCAGTGGGCGTACCTGGAGCGGGCCCGGTCCTTCGTGGACGACCGGTACGGCGACGACGTCGACGAGCAGACCGTCGACGTACTGGACCGTTGGGAGAGCGTGCTCGACCGGCTCGGCCGGGACGCCTTCCTCTGCGCCGACGAGCTGGACTGGGTGGCCAAGCTGCGGCTGCTGGAGGGCTACCGGGAGCGGGAGCAGCTCGGCTGGGGCGCGCACAAGCTCCAACTGGTGGACCTGCAGTACTCCGACGTCCGGCCGGAGAAGGGCCTCTACCACCGGCTGGTCTCGCGCGGCGCCATGAAGACGCTGCTCGACGACGAGCGGACGCGTACCGCGATGACCGAGCCGCCGGAGGACACCCGGGCCTACTTCCGGGGCCGCTGCCTGGCCCAGTACGCCTCCGAGGTGGTCGCCGCCAGCTGGGACTCGGTCATCTTCGACGTGGGCCGGGAGTCGCTGGTCCGGGTGCCGATGATGGAACCCGAGCGCGGCACGCGTAAGCACGTCGGTGAGCTCTTCGACCGGTGCGTGAGCGCCAAGGACCTGCTGGAGACGCTGACCGGGGGCTGAGCCGGATGCCGGAAGGCCCGTCCCGTGCCGGAACCCGGCGCGCGGCGGGCTTTTCGTCGTCCATGCGAGGTAAGTTGATCGCAGGCGATCGTGGAGGAGGCAACGATGGCGACCCAAGAAGGCGGCCAGACCCAGCACGGCAAGTCGCACGAGGAGGTCGAGGAGGCCACCGCGCAGGCCAACCCCGAGGTTGCCGAGCGGCACGCCGAGATCACCGAGGACGTCGACGACCTGCTCGACGAGATCGACTCCGTCCTCGAGGAGAATGCAGAGGAATTTGTCAGGGGCTACGTGCAGAAAGGGGGCCAATAGGGTATAGCAGGGTAAATCGGACATGCCTCGGTCCCTTGATGATCGGGACGGCTTTCGCCATTGCCGAGACTGCAATGAATGGGAGCCGCTCGATGAGTTCTGTGCCAACAGTCGACGGCCGGATGGCCACGGTAGCTACTGCAAACCGTGCTTCAACCTTCGTTCTAAGGCGAGCTATGCCAAGCGCCTGAAGGAGAAGCACGGGCGGGAGGTGCGCAAGCTGCCGGTGGTGCCGGACGGTCACCGCCGCTGTCCGACATGCGGTGAGACCAAAGTGCTCGACGACTTCCCGCGTAACCGGTCGGGCCGTGGCGGCTACGGCCGATACTGCAAACCGTGCCATAACGAGAAGGGCAAGGAGAGCAAGCTGCGCCTGTACGGCGGTAGCCGTGAGTACCACCTACGGCGGCGGTATGGCGTAGGGGAGAAGGAGTTTCAGGAACTCCTCGCCGAGCAGGGCGGCGTGTGCGCGATTTGCGGGACCCCTGACCCCCAACATCTGGACCACGATCATCGCACCGGATGGGTGCGCGGGATACTCTGCTTCAACTGCAACGGTGGTCTTGGCCAGTTCCGGGACAACCCGGCGAGGCTGGCCAGGGCGATCACGTACCTGAGAGGAACCACGTGGCAGCGGGTTTTGATCCATCCGGGCGTCTACCAGATGTGTTCACCAACGCGGGGACGTCCTCCTTCACAGCGTTTCTGAGCAAGGTGGCCCCTGAGATGCTGCCCGGCCGCAGGCCGCTGCCGCCCGGCATGGCCGCCGACCTGGCGCCGCACGCGACGACCATCGTGGCCATCTCGGCCGCCGGCGGCGTGGTGATGGCCGGCGACCGGCGCGCCACGATGGGCAACCTGATCGCCCAGCGGGACATCGAGAAGGTGCACCCGGCCGACGCGTACTCGCTGGTCGGCATCGCGGGCACCGCGGGCATCGGCATCGAGCTGATGCGACTGTTCCAGGTGGAGCTGGAGCACTACGAGAAGATCGAGGGCGCGATGCTCTCGCTCGACGGCAAGGCCAACCGGCTGGCGTCGATGATCCGGGGCAACCTGGGCGCGGCCATGCAGGGCCTCGCGGTGATCCCGCTCTTCGCCGGCTTCGACCTGGCGGCCAGCGACCCGGCGCGGGCCGGGCGGATCTTCAGCTTCGACGTGACCGGCGGCCCGTACGAGGAGACCGGCTACGACGCGATCGGGTCCGGCTCGCTGTTCGCCAAGTCGGCGCTGAAGAAGCGGTTCCGCGCGGGCCTGTCGATCGACGACGCGGTGCGGCTCGCGGTCGAGGCGCTCTACGACGCGGCCGACGACGACACCGCCACCGGCGGCCCGGATCTCACCCGCCGGATCTACCCGGTGGTGATGACCGCGACGGCGGAGGGCACGCACCGGCTCACCGAGGCCGAGACGGCAACGATCGCGGAGAGCGTCGTGGCCGGCCGGATGGAGAACCCGGGCGGCTGATCCCGCTCCCGCCCCACCTGAGTCAGCAGTTCCGCAGCACAGCGCCCGAAGGAGAACCGCCGCCGTGGCCATGCAGTTCTACGCCTCGCCCGAGCAGATCATGCGCGACCGCTCCGAGCTGGCCCGCAAGGGCATCGCCCGGGGCCGCAGCGCGGTGGTCCTGAGCTACGAGGGCGGGGTGCTCTTCGTCGCGGAGAACCTGTCCAGCACCCTGCACAAGGTCAGCGAGATCTACGACCGGATCGGCTTCGCCGCGGTGGGCCGGTACAACGAGTTCGAGAACCTGCGCCGGGCCGGGGTACGGATGGCCGACCTGAACGGCCTCAGCTATGACCGGCGGGACGTGACCGGCCTGGCCCTGGCCAACGCGTACGCGCAGACGCTGGGTGCCATCTTCACCGAGCAGTCGAAGCCGTTCGAGGTGGAGATCTGCGTGGCGGAGGTGGGCGCCACCCCCGACGACGACGCGCTCTACCGGGTGACGTACGACGGCTCGGTCAACGACGAGCCGGGTCGGATGGCGATGGGTGGCCAGGCCGAGGCGATCACCGGGGTGCTGAAGAACGAGCACCGGCCGGACATGTCGCTGTCGGAGGCGATCCGGGCGGCGGTGAAGGCGCTGGGCAGCGTCGGCGGGGAGGGCGGGGCGGCCCGTACCATCGCCGCCAACCAGATGGAGGTTGCGGTCCTGGACCGGCGCCGGGTCGGGCGGACGTTCCGGCGGGTGACCGGGGCGGCGCTCACCGCGCTGCTGGAAGGGGACGCGAGCGCGGACACCGCGCCGGCGCCGGGGCGGGCGCAGACGCCGACGATGCCCACCGAGGAGGCGAAGAAGCCGATCACGTCGGCCGGTTCGGCGGACCTGGAGGGCCAGCAGCAGGAGGAGCAGCCCGGCGAGTCGTGACCGGCTCCGGTTCCCGGACGTGGCGGTGTCGGCGGGTGCCGGGCACCGCCGCGTCGCCGGCCTGGGGCCGGATCAGACGCCGCCTGGCAGCGCGCGCCGTCAGCGCTGCGGCTTGAGCGGGGTCCACCAGGCGCGGTTGTCGCGGTACCAGGCGACGGTGGCGGCGAGGCCCGGGTCGAGGTCGACGGTGGGCGCCCAGCCGAGCTCGCGGCGGATGGTGGTGCAGTCCAGCGAGTAGCGGCGGTCGTGGCCCTTGCGGTCGGCGACCGGTCGTACCCGGTCCCAGCCGGCGCCGCAGGCGGCGAGCAGCCGGCCGGTGAGTTCGCGGTTGGTGAGTTCGGCGCTGCCGCCGAGGTGGTAGACGCCGCCGGCCCGGCCGTGGGTCTGGGCGAGCGTGATGCCGTGGCAGTGGTCGTCGACGTGCAGCCACTCCCGGACGTTGCCGCCGTCGCCGTAGAGCGGGACGTCGTGCCCGTCGAGCAGGTTGGTGACGAACAGCGGCACGATCTTCTCGGGGTACTGGTAGGGGCCGTAGGTGTTGGCGGCCCGGGTGACGACGACGTCGAGGCCGTGGGTGCGGTGGTAGGCGAGGGCGAGCAGGTCGGCGGCGGCCTTGCTGGCCGAGTACGGGGAGCTGGGGTCCAACGGGGCCTGTTCGGTCCAGGAGCCGGTGGCGATGGAGCCGTAGACCTCGTCGGTGGAGACCTGTACGAACCGGCGGGTGCCGTGCCGCAGGGCGGCGTCGAGCAGGGTCTGGGTGCCGACCACGTTGGTGGTGACGAAGGCGGCGGCCTCGGTGATGGAGCGGTCCACGTGCGACTCGGCGGCGAAGTGCACCATGACGTCGTGTCCGGGGACGGTGGCGTCGACGAGGGCCGGGTCGCGGATGTCGCCGCGGACCAGCCGCAGCCGCGGGTCGGCGCGGACCGGGTCGAGGGCGCCCTCGGTGGCGGCGTAGGTGTACGCGTCGAGCACGGTGACGGCGTCCACGTCGAGGTTCGGCTCGGCGCCGGTGAGCAGCCGCCGGACGTACGCCGACCCGATGAAGCCGGCGCCGCCGGTGACCAGGATCCTCACGGTGGCCGACCGTACCGGGTGTGGGATGTGCGCGCGGTGGGATGCCGGGAGGGGCGGCGACGGGCACCGATGAGACGGCTGGGTTGAGCGCTGCCCATCTGGGGCTCCGGGCGGCTAGTGTCACATCATGGAGCGGCGAATCTTCGGCCTCGAGACCGAGTACGGCGTCACCTGCACCTATCGTGGGCAGCGCCGGCTGTCCCCCGACGAGGTCGCCCGGTACCTGTTCCGGCGGGTGGTGTCGTGGGGCCGGTCGAGCAACGTGTTCCTGCGTAACGGGGCCCGCCTCTACCTGGACGTGGGCTCGCACCCCGAGTACGCGACGCCGGAGTGCGACTCGGTGACCGATCTGGTGGCGCACGACCGGGCGGGGGAGCGGATCCTGGAGGGGCTGCTCGTCGACGCGGAGAAGCGGCTGCACGACGAGGGCATCGCGGGCGAGATCTACCTGTTCAAGAACAACACCGACTCGGCCGGCAACTCGTACGGCTGCCACGAGAACTACCTGGTGTCGCGGCACGGTGAGTTCGGTCGCCTCGCCGACGTGCTGATCCCGTTCCTGGTCACCCGGCAGCTGATCTGTGGGGCCGGGAAGGTGCTCCAGACGCCGCGCGGGGCGGTCTACTGCCTGTCACAGCGGGCCGAGCACATCTGGGAGGGTGTCTCCTCGGCGACCACCCGGAGCCGCCCGATCATCAACACCCGGGACGAGCCGCACGCGGACGCGGAGCGCTACCGCCGGCTGCACGTGATCGTCGGCGACTCGAACATGAACGAGGTGACCACGCTGCTGAAGGTGGGCACCGCGGACATCGTGCTGCGGATGATCGAGGCCGGCGTGGTGATGCGGGACCTGACGCTGGAGAACCCGATCCGGGCGATCCGGGAGGTGTCGCACGACATCAGCGGGCGGCGCAAGGTGCGGCTGGCGTCGGGCAAGGAGGTCTCCGCGCTGGAGATCCAGCAGGAGTACCTGGCGAAGGCGACGGAGTTCGTGGAGCGCCGGGGTGGGGACCAGACCGCGAAGCGGGTGGTGGATCTCTGGGCCCGGGTGCTGCGGGCGGTGGAGACCGGCGACCTGGACCCGGTGGCCCGGGAGATCGACTGGGTGACGAAGCTGCGCCTGATCGAGCGTTACCAGCGCAAGCACGACCTGCCGCTGTCGCATCCGCGGGTGGCGCAGATGGACCTGGCCTACCACGACCTGCGGCGCGGGCGCGGCCTGTACGGGCTGCTGGAGCGCCGGGGCGAGGTGGACCGGGTGGCGACCGACCCGGAGATCTTCGAGGCGAAGGAGACCCCGCCGCAGACCACCCGGGCGCGGCTGCGGGGGGAGTTCATCCGGCACGCGCAGGAGAAGCGGCGGGACTTCACGGTCGACTGGGTGCACCTGAAGCTGAACGACCAGGCGCAGCGGACCGTGCTGTGCAAGGACCCGTTCCGCGCGTACGACGAGCGGGTGGAGCGGCTGATCGCCAGCATGTGAGCGGCCCCGGCGGCCGGTGCCCGGGCGACCGTCCGCCGGCGCACGGGTACGCTGGCGTCGCGATGAACACTTCCGAACCCTCCGGCCGGGACAGCGGCACCGAGAAGCTCAACTGGATCGACCGGCGCCGGGAGAAGATCCGCGCCGAGATCGAGCGGAACCGCCGTGGCGAGCACCGGGTCCCGACCTGGGTTCTGGCGGCGGCCCTGATCCTCATCGTGGGCGCCTGGCTCGCGTTGATCTTCCTCGTCGGCTGAGCCACGCCGGCAGCCGCCCTGCCGGCCGACGGCCGCGCCGCCGGGGGCGGTGCCGCCGCCGACCGGTGCCCGGCCGGGCGTGGGTTCAGCTCAGTCGAGCAGGCCCGCCGCGTGGCGGCCGGCGGCGGCCGCGGCCAGGAAGTAGGCGTGGTCGGCGTCGAGGCCGCGACCCATCGTCGACAGGGCGACCGGGCTGGCCCGCAGCGCCGCGTCCAGCCCGTCGGTGGGTACGGCGACGATCCGGTGCCGCTCCGCCAGGGGAGTCAGCGCCGCGGCCACCTCGCCGGCCAGGGCCGGGTCCAGGCCGTCCGGCACGACCAGGTCCGCGGCGGCGAGGGCCACCCGGCCGTACGCGGTGAGGCTGTGGTGGGAGACGCCGCGGTGCCGGGGGCGCGGGTCGGCGGTGGAGATGCGCAGCGATCCGACGGGCCGCCCGTCGAGGGTGGCGATGGCGTTGACCGCCTCGCCGACGGCCACGCCGGAGAACCCCCAGCGGGTGCCGGTGCCGAGGTTGCCCGGGCCCTGGGCGACGATCGCCACGTCGGCGCGGAGCACGTGCCGGGCGGCGAGCAGACCGCTGTGCAGCGTGCTCGCCTCCAGGTCGCCGCCGAACGCCTGGCCGACGGTGACCGTGCCGACGAGGTGACCGGCGAGTCCGGCGAGGGTGCGGGAGAACCACGCGGGCAGCGCCCCGCCGTCGGTGAGCAGGTACGCCACCCGGGCGGCGGGGGCGTCGGCGTGCACCCCGGCGAGGATCGCCGGGAGGGCGGAATGCAGGTCGGCGGTGACCACCGGCATGCCGTCGATGCTCTCCGCGGCGGCCAGCCGGGCGTGGTGCGGGGACGCCTCCTCGTCGACGCCGAGCAGGATCGGCTGCAGCGGGGTGTAACGGGCCTTGACCAGGTGGCCGGCGTCGCGGCTGTCGGCGGCCTGCGGCGGGTCGGCGGGAAGCCGGTCGGGCAGGGCGACGACCAGCGCGTACCCGCCGGTGCCGAGCCCCATCAGCAGGGCGCCGGCGTTGAGCAGCACCCGGTCGCCGGGCTCCGGGTCGCCGACCAGGGCCGGGTAGGCCAGCGCCCGCATCCGGCCGCCGTCGGGCAGGTCGACGTCGAGTTCCGTCGCGCCGGCCCACCGTCGCCGTACCGCCGTGACCGTGCCGGACCGCCATCGCACCATGCCCGGCACGGTATCGGCCGGCGGTGGGGCGGTGCCCGGCCGGGTGGTCCGGCGGGCGGTTCAGAAGGTGTCGGTCTGCCGGTCCAGCGGCGGGTCGCCCTCGTTCTGGTGACGGCGGGCGCGTCCCCGGTCGGTGCCGGGCATCGTGCGGGTCGGGTCGAGGAAGACGTACCCGATCTCCGGGAAGCGTTCGGTGAGCCGCCGCTCGGCCTCGTCGGCGGCGGCCTCGATGTCGGCGCCGGTGGCGTCGTTGTGGAAGTCGACCTTGGCGGCGACCAGGATGTCGTCCGGGCCGAGCAGCATGGTCATCAGCGTGTCGACCCGGTCCACGGTCGGCAGCGCGGCCAGTTCGCGCTCGATCTGCCGGTGTATCCGCTCCGACACGGCCCGGCCGACGAGCAGCGAGACGTTGCTCCGGGCCAGGATGGTGGCGACGACCAGCAGCAGCACGCCGATGAGGATCGAGGCGATCCCGTCGTAGAGTTCGTCGCCGGTGAACTCGGACAGCCCGAGGCCGACGCCGGCGATGAGCAGACCGGTCAGGGCGGCGGTGTCCTCCATGAAGACCGCCTTGACGGTGGTGTCGGCGGTCAGGCTGAGGTATCGGCGCGGGGTGGCCCGCCAGCGGCGGGACTCCCGGCGGATCTGCCGGACCGCCCGGGCCAGGGAGACCGACTCGATCGCGAAGGAGACCACCAGCACGATGTACGACACCAGGTAGTTGCCGGTGTGCTCGTGCACCAGAATGGTGGTCACGCCGTGGGTGATGGCGAAGCCGGCGCCCACCACGAACGTGAAGAGCGCGGCGAGGAACGCCCAGACGTAGCTCTCCTTGCCGTAGCCGAAGGGGTGCCGGGTGTCGGCGGGGCGGCCTCCGCGGCGCAGCGCCAGGTAGAGCAGCACCTCGGTGGTGGTGTCGGCGACCGAGTGGACGGCCTCGGAGAGCATCGCCGCCGAGCCGGAGATCAGGCCGGCGACCAGCTTGGCGGCCGCGATGGAGAGGTTCGCCACGCCGGCCACGACGACCGTGCCGACGCTCTCGCTCTTGACCTCGGCCTCTGCCATGCGCTCACCTTATGACCGGTTTCGGTGGTCCGCCGGGCGAGCGGGATCTCCTGCGGCCGCGGGGCGTCCGGCGGGCCCGCGTCGTGGCGCACCCGCGCGCGGTGCACGCCCCCGGCGCTCGGGCTGCTAGCGTTCACACGTGTCGCGGAGCCGTACCGAACGCCTGGTCAACCTGGTGATCTGTCTGCTGTCCACGCGACGGTTCCTGACCGCCGCGCAGATCGCCGCGACCGTGCCCGGATACGAGCACGATCCGGAGGACGCCAAGGACCACGAGGCGTTCCAGCGCAAGTTCGAGCGGGACAAGGCGGAGCTGCGGGAACTCGGGGTGCCGTTGGAGACCGGGACGGCGAGCGTCTTCGACGCCGAGCCCGGCTACCGGATCGCGCCCCGGGAGTACGCCCTGCCGGAGATCCCGCTGGAGCCGGACGAGGCCGCCGCCGTGGGCATCGCGGCGCGGCTGTGGCAGCACGCCGGCCTGGCCGCCGCCGCCTCGTCCGGGCTGGCGAAGCTGCGCGCGGCCGGCATCGACGTGGACCCGCAGGCCACCCTGGGCCTGGAGCCGATGGTGACGGTCGACCCGGCGTTCGCCCCGCTGACGGCCGCCGCGCGGGACCGGTGGGAGGTCAACTTCGACTACCGGGTGCCGGACCGGGACGCCCCGACCGGCCGCCGGCTGCAGCCGTGGGGCGTGGTCTGTTGGCGCGGTCGGTGGTACGTGGTCGGCCACGACCTGGATCGGGCGGCCACCCGCTGCTTCCGCCTCTCGCGGGTGGTGGGCGCGGTCCGGGTGGCCGGTGAACCCGGGGCGTACGAGCCGCCCGCCGGGGTGGATCTGATCAGCCACGTGGCGCGCTGGTCCGGGCCGGCGGAGCGGACCGGTCGGGCCACCGTGCTGGTCGCCCCGGGGCGGGCCGCCGGGCTGCGTCGCTGGGCCACGGAGTGCACCTCGGGGCCGGACGGCGACCGCCTGGTCCTGCCGTACGCCGACGCGGACTACCTGGCCGGCCAGATCGTCGGGTACGGCCCGGACGTGCGGGTGCTGGAGCCACCGGAGGTACGGGAGGCGGTCATCCAGCGGCTGAAGGAGATCGCGGCCCGGCACGACGAGCTGGCGGTGGCCGGGGGTGCCCGGTGACCCGCCTGGCGGCCCGGGGTGGCCGCGCCTCCGCCGACCGGCTCGCCCGGCTGCTCAACCTGGTGCCCTACCTGCTGGCCCGCCCCGGCATCGAGATCGCCGAGGCGGCCCGGGATCTGGGCGTGACCGAGCGGCAGCTCCGCGAGGACCTGGAACTGCTCTGGGTGTGCGGGCTGCCCGGCTACGGCCCGGGTGACCTGATCGACATGGCGTTCGACGGTGACCGGGTCACCATCACCTATGACGCCGGGATCGACCGGCCGCTGCGGCTCACCCCGGACGAGGCACTGGCCCTGGTGGTGGCGCTGCGGATGCTCGCCGAGACGCCGGGGGTGGCCAACCGGGAGGCCGTGGAGCGGGCCCTCGCCAAGATCGAGAACGCGGCCGGTGACCTGGCCGGCGCCCCGGTGGAGGTCCGGCTGCCGGGAGACACCGCCCGGGCGCGCGAGCTGCGGGCCGCCGTGGAGCGCGGCCGGGCGCTGCGGATCACCTACTACACGGCCGCTCGGGACGAGAGCACCGAGCGGACCATCGACCCGCTGCGGATGCTGATGGTCGGCGGCCGGGCGTACGTGGAGGCGTGGTGCCGCCGCGCCGAAGCGGTCCGGCTGTTCCGGGCCGACCGGATCGACGCGGTCACCGAGCTGGACGAGCCGGCCGTGGTGCCGCCGCAGGCCCGCCCGCACGACCTCAGCGACGGGGTGTTCCGCCCCTCCTCGGAGCTGCCGCTGATCACCCTGCGGATCGGTCGGGGCGAGCGGTGGATCACCGAGTACTACCCGTGCGAGCAGGTGGCGGCCGACGGCGAGCACTGGCTGGTGTCGCTGCGGGTGACCGACCTCGGGTGGGCCCGCCGGTTCGTGCTGGGGCTCGGCCCGGACGTCACCGTGGTCGCCCCGGCCGAGCTGGCCGAGCAGGTCCGCGCCCAGGCGGTCGCGGCGCTCGACGCGTACGCGACGCCGGTGGAGCGCGCCGACCCGGCGGCGGCCGGCCGCATTCAGTAGGCTGGCCGCCGTGGTGACGTGGATCGTGCTCGGGGTCGTGCTGTTCGCGCTGGTCGTGCTGGCCCTGGCGGTCCGGCCGGTGCTGGCGCGACTGCCCCGGTTGCGCCGGGCGGCGGTGGCGCTGCGGCGCCGGCAGGCCGAGGCGGAGGCGCTGCGGTCCGCCGCCGAGGCGCTCCAGGAGCGTGCCGGGGCGTTGCAGGAGCGGGCGGCAGTCGCGCAGGAGCGGGTGGCGTTGATCAAGGCCAGGCGCGGGAAGTGATCGACACCGGTCGGTCGGGTGCGTGGGTGGCGGGGCGTCCGCCGGCGGTTTCGGGCACGATCGCGCCGTGACCGGTGGTTGACGGGACGCTCCGGGTTGGTCAAGACTTCACCGACCAGGCCCGCACTGGCAGGCCCGGCGGGGTGGCAGCCCACTGTGACGCACGTACGATGGGCTTCGACCACCTCTGACCGACACTTGAGCGACTGGAGCTTCCCATGGGTGCCCTCAGGCCGTGGCACATCGCCGTACTCGTGGTTGTGCTGATCCTGCTCTTCGGCGCGAAGCGGCTCCCCGACGCGGCCCGTTCGCTGGGCCGCTCGCTGCGGATCATCAAGGCCGAGACCAAGAGCCTGCACGACGACGACCGTGACCTGGCCGAGAAGGCCGACGCCCAGGCCGGTTACCAGCCGCTCCCGCCGAACGCCGGCCAGCAGCAGTACGCGCCGCAGCAGCCTCCGCAGCAGCAGTACGCCCCGCAGCCGCAGCAGCCGGTCGACCCGGTGCAGCGCGTCCGCGACAACTGACCGGAGGGCCCACCACCGTGGCCTTCGCGTTGAAGAAGCGCGGCGCGAGCAATTTCGAGCGGGCCGCCGACGGCTCCATGACGCTCATTGAGCACATCCGTGAGCTGCGGAACCGGCTGTTCCGCGCCTCGCTGGCGATCCTGGTCGGCTTCGGCTTCGGCGTCTGGCTCTCCGGGCCGGTGCTGCACCTGCTGCAGAAGCCGTACTGCGACCTGCCGAAGGCACGGTTGGCCAACGGGATGTGCAGCTTCGTCCAGCTCGGGCCGGCCGACCTGTTCCTGCTCCAGATGAAGGTCGCCCTCTGGGTCGGCCTGATCATCGCCGCACCCGTCTGGCTCTACCAGCTCTGGGCGTTCATCGCGCCGGGCCTGCACAAGCACGAGCGGCGATATGCCTACGTCTTCACCGCCCTGGCGGCACCGCTGTTCGCCGGCGGGGCGGTGCTGGCGTACTTCGTGACGTCCAAGGGTCTGGAGTTCCTGCTCAACGTCTCGGGTGGCGGGGACATCACCACCACCCTCGACATCACCCGCTACATCTCGTTCGTCACGAACCTGATCCTGCTGTTCGGGGTGGCGTTCGAGTTCCCGCTGGTCGTGCTGATGCTGAACTTCGTCGGCCTGGCGAGCGCCAAGCGGCTGCTGGGCTGGTGGCGAGTGGCGATCTTCATCTTCTTCGCCTTCTCCGCCGTGGTCACGCCGACCCCCGACCCGTTCGGCATGACGGCGCTGGCGATCTGCCTCTCCGCGCTGTACTTCGGGGCGGTGGCGGTGGCCTTCCTCAACGACAAGCGGCGTGGGCGGGGCCGGGAGCTGTACGCGGGCGTCGCCGACGACGAGGTGTCGCCGCTGGACCTCTCCACCGAGCCGGTGGAGGCCGCGGGGCGGGTCGAGGGGGCCACGCCGATCGGCGCAGCCGAGCCGATCGCCGCACCGGCGCCGATCGAACGACGCTACGACGACATGACCTGATCGGGCCGCCCGGAGAGCAGTACGCGCAGACGCCGTCCCCGGCCGGGGACGGCGTCTCCGCGTCGGAGGGACCGGCAGCGCAGCGCCAGCCGGCGGTCCAGCGGCGGCGGTGTCCGGGTGGGTCGAGGGCATCGGCGAGCACGTGGCGTAGTGGCTCCTGCGGCCGGACCGGGTGCCGATGAACCGGCCCGCCGGCACGCTTACACTCAGCTGACTCTGCCGCGGGCGCCGCCGATTCCTCGGGGGCTTTCCCGGCCCTGGTCTGCTCCGGAGCGTCGATGAAGATTCGTACTGCCCTCGTCGTGGTCGCCGCGGCCTGCACCACCGTCCTCACCGGATGCGGTGACGAGGAGCCCGCACCGACGGGTGGCGAGGTGGCGCTCACCGCCACCGACACCAGCTGCGAGGTGGCGGCGACCAGCTTCGCCGCGGGCCCGGTCACCTTCGCCGTGACCAACCGCGGGAAGGAGACCACCGAGGTGTACGTCTACGGCCGGGAGGGCGACGCCTTCACCAAGGTGGTCGCCGAGGTGGAGAACGTGGGCCCGGGGCTCACCCGCAACCTGCGGGCGACCCTCGCCGGTGGCCCGTACGAGATCGCCTGCAAGCCCGGCCAGAAGGGCGACGGGATCCGGACCCGGATCACCGTCACGGACGACGGGCCCGGCGCCACCACCGAGGCGGAGCCGGCGTACGACCGGAAGGTCGAGATCGAGGTGACCGCGGCCGGGGTCAAGGGCGCGGACGGGCTGATCGCCGAGCCCGGCGACAAGATCGAGTTCGAACTGGAGAACAAGACCGCCACGGCCCGGACGCTGAAGGTCGCCGACCCGGCCGGAAAGACGGTCGCCGAGATCACGGCGGAGCCGGGCGGCGGGGCCGAGACGATCGTGTCGCTCGGTGGCGAGGGAGACTGGACGCTGATGGTCGAGGGCACGGACGCCGCCCCCGTGACCAGGCACATCACCGTACGCTGACCCGGCCGCCGAGCCCCGACCCCGTACCGGAGGACACACCGCATGCGCGCCACCGTGATCCGCGGCCCGAACGACGTCCGCGTCGAGGAGGTGCCGGACGCGACCGTGCGTAACCCCACCGACGCGGTGGTCCGCGTCGTACTCGCCTGCATCTGCGGCAGCGACCTGTGGGCATACCGGGGGGTGGCCGCGCGACAGCCGGGGCAGCGGATCGGGCACGAGTTCCTCGGCGTGGTGGAGGCCGTCGGCGCCGAGGTCGGCTCGGTGCGGGTGGGCGATCTGGTGGTGGCGCCGTTCGTGTGGTCCGACGGTGTCTGCGACTTCTGCCGGGCCGGGCTGCACACCTCCTGCCCGGTCGGCGGCTTCTGGGGCTCCCGGGGCTCGGACGGCGGCCAGGGGGAGGCCGTCCGTGTCCCGTACGCCGACGGCACACTGGTCAAGCTGCCGGCCGAGGCGGCGGGCGACCAGCGGCTGCTCACCGCGCTGCTGGCCCTGTCCGACGTGATGTCCACCGGTCACCACGCCGCCCTCGCCGCCCGGGTCCGACCGGGAGCCACCGTCGCGGTCGTCGGCGACGGCGCGGTCGGCCTGTGCGGGGTGCTGGCCGCGAAGCGGCTCGGCGCCGAGCAGATCATCGCGCTGGGCCGGCACACCGCGCGTACCGACATCGCCCGCTCGTTCGGCGCCACCGACGTGGTCGCCGAGCGGGGCGAGGCGGCGGTCGCCGCGGTCCGGGAGTTGACCAAGGGGCAGGGGGCGCACGCCGTGCTGGAGGCGGTGGGCACCGCGGAGTCGATGCGTACCGCGATCTCCATCGCCCGGGACGGCGGCACCGTCGGCTACGTCGGCGTCCCGCACGGCGGCAGCGCCGGGGTCGACCTCGGCCAGATGTTCGGCCGCAACGTGGCCCTCGCCGGCGGCGTCGCGCCGGCCCGGGCGTACCTGCCGGAACTGCTCGCGTCCGTCCTGGACGGCACCATCGACCCGTCCCCGGTCTTCGACCGGTCGGTGGCCCTCGACGGGGTGCCCGACGGCTACCGGGCGATGGACGAGCGGACCGCGCTGAAGGTCCTCATCACCTTCTGACCGGCCCCGTCCCGTTCCGCGTGGACGGCGGTGACGGAGCGAGGCCGGCCACGGCCGTCGGTCGTCGCCGGGCGGCTGCCGACCCGTGCCGGCGGGGCCGCCACGGCTGCACCGGCGAGAGGGCGCCGCCCCTGGTGGGTGGCGTCGGTCGTGCCGTACGGTGCTCGCCGTGACCGCGCACGATCTTGTCCCGGCCGGCCCCGTCGCCGTGCTCGTCAACCCGACCGCCGGCCGGGGACGGCACCGTGGCCTGCTGCCCCGGCTGCTGGACCGGCTTGCGGGTGCCGGCCGGCCGGTCCGGGTGCTGGAGGCGGACACCCCGGCCGAGGCGGAGGCCGCCTGCCACGCCGCGGTCGCCGACGGCGCCGGCGCGCTGGTCGCGGTGGGCGGGGACGGCACGGTCCACCGGGCCTTGCAGGCCGTCGCCGGTACGGCCGTGGCGTTCGGCCCGGTCCCCGCCGGCACCGGCAACGACTTCGCGGTCGACACCGGCTTCCCCGCCGACCCGCTCGCGGCGGTCGAGGTGATCGCCGACGCGCTGCGCGACGGCCGGACCCGCCCCGTCGACCTGGCCCGGGTGACCACCACCGCCGGCGGGGACCGCTGGTACGGGGCGGTGCTGGCGGCCGGCTTCGACGCGATCGTCAACGAGCGGGCGAACCGGATGCGCTGGCCGCGCGGCCGGCGCCGCTACGACCTGGCCATCCTGGTCGAGCTGGCCCGGCTACGGCCGCGGCCCTACCGGCTGCGCCTCGATGGTGCGGAGCACGAGGTGGAGGCCGTCCTCGTCGCCGTCGGCAACTGCGCCAGCTACGGCGGTGGCATGCGGATCTGCCCCGACGCCGACCCCACGGACGGGCTGCTGGACGTGGTGGTCGGCGGGCGCTTCGACCGGCGCACCCTGATCCGGGTCAAGCCCCGCATCTACCAGGGCACCCATGTCGCGCACCCGCTGGTACGCGTCCACCGGGCCCGGACCGTGGAGCTGGACGCCGCCGGCATCACCACCTACGCCGACGGGGAGCGGTCGGCCGACCTGCCGGTGCGGATCACGGCGGTGCCGGGGGCGGTACGGCTGCTGCGCTGACCGGGTCGACCTCGTCCGGTTCCGGCCGGCGGGTGGCCCGGCTGCGGTGCCGGCCCGGACCGCGCCGGCGCTGGCGGCGATCACCAGGCCGATCGCCACGACCTCCACCGTCTCCAGTTCCTGACCGAGCACCAGCCAGCCGGCCAGCGCGGCGATCGCCGGCCCGAGGCTCATCAGCACGGCGAAGGTCGCGGTGGGCAGTCGCCGCAGCGCCGCCAGTTCCAGGGTGTACGGCAGCACCGAGGCGAGCAGGGCCAGCCCGGTGCCGAGCCCCAGCACCGCCGGGTGCCACAGCCGGCCGCCCGAGTCGACCAGCCCGATGGGCAGGGTGACCAGCGCGGCCACCGCCAGCGCCAGGGCCAGCCCGTCGGCACGGGGAAACCGCCCGCCGACCCGGGCCGAGCAGACGATGTACGCCGCCCACAACGCGCCCGCGGCCAGCGCCAGCCCGGCCCCGACCGGATCCAGCCGCTCGAAGCCGCCCTGCCCGAGCAGCGCCACCCCGCCGAGGGCCAGCGCGGCCCAGCACCAGGCGGCCGGCCGGCGGGCGGTGAACACCGACAACGCCAGCGGCCCGAGCACCTCCAGGGTCACCGCCGGGCCGAGCGGGATCCGCTCGATGGCCTGGTAGAAGATCGAGTTCATACCGGCCAGCGCCAGCCCGAAGGCGACCACGGCGACCCAGTCGGCGCGGTCGTGCCCGCGCAGCCGGGGCCGGCACACGGCCAGCATCAGCAGGGCGCCGATGGCCAGCCGCAGCGTCACCGCTCCGGCCACCCCGGTGTGCGGGAACAGCAGCGCGGCGACCGCCGACCCGAACTGCACCGAGAGCGATCCGCCCAGCACCAGCCCGACGCCGCCGAGGCGACCGCCGGTGCGCTTGGCCGGGACGGGTGCGGTCGAGGTTCCGTCGGCCGTCATGCCCGCGACGCTAAACCCCAGCTGGAAGGCCTGGTCGCCGGGCGTCGCGGGTAGGGTCGGGGGTCACACCGCCGGTGCCGTCCGCCGGGGCCACCGGCGGCCTCGGGGCCCGCGAAACGGTGGCTTCCGGGCCCGCGAAACGGTGGCTTCCGGGCCCACGAAACGGTCAGGCGGGCACGGCGAGGTCGAGCACCGCGCCCAGGCCGTTGGGGCGCCCGGCGTCGCCGCAGGGCAGCACCAGCACCGCGCAGCCCGCCCCGACGGCACCCGCGTCGGCCGGCGTGTCACCCACCATCAGCGTCCGCTCCGGGTCGACGCCGAGCATCCCGCAGGCGCGCAGGAAGATCCCCGGGTCGGGCTTGCAGCGCCCCACCTCGTACGACAGCGCGTACGCGTCGATCAGCCCGTCGAGGCCCCAGGCCGCGAAGAACGGCCGGATGTCGAAGCCGATGTTGCTGACCACCGCCACCTTCACCCCGGCCCGGCGCAGCGCCCTGAGCACCGCCTCGGTGTCCGGGTACGGCATCCAGCCCTCGGGGACCAGCACCCGCTCGTAGAGTGCGTCGGCGAACCCGTCGATGCCCGCGTCGACGGTCTCCGCCAGCCCCGTGTACGCGCCGCGATGGGCGTGCGGGTAGAGGTCACGGTCGGCCCACAGCTCGGCCAGCCGGGGCGGCACCCGGGTGGGCAGCGGTCCGCCGGCCCGGCCCGCGGTGAGCAGCCGGTCGGCCAGCGCCGTGGCGCGCACCCGGTCCAGCTCCACGCCGCACGCCGCCGCGGCGGCCAGCACCCACTCCCGGGGCTCCTCCACCTGGGCGAGGGTGCCGTGGAAGTCGAAGAGCACCGCCTCCACGGGCCGGCGGGACAGGCTCGCCCGGGCGGCGCCGCTCGAGGCGTGGGACGGTTCGGCATGATCCGGCACGTCGTGCACCCTACCGACCCGCTCCGACCCGGCTGCCGGATGGCCTTGGCCGGTGGTGGTCGGGCGGACCGATTAATCTTGGAGGCATGTCGAGCCCCGCCGAGCGGTACGCCGCGGCGCGCCGCCGGGCCGCGCAGGCTTCCGCCTTCCCGGCCCTGGATGAATTCGCCCGAGACCTGGGGTTCGACCTCGACGACTTCCAGCGCGAGGCGTGCGAGGCCCTGGAGCGGGGCAGCGGCGTGCTGGTCTGCGCCCCGACCGGGGCCGGCAAGACCGTGGTCGGCGAGTTCGCCGTACACCTGGCGCTGCGCGGCACGCCCGGGGCGGCGGCGGCCGGCGGCGGCGCGGGGCCGACCACCCGGCGCAAGTGCTTCTACACCACGCCGATCAAGGCGCTGTCGAACCAGAAGTACCACGACCTGGTGGACCGCTACGGAACCGAGCAGGTCGGTCTGCTCACCGGCGACAACGCGATCAACGGCGACGCGCCCGTGGTGGTGATGACCACCGAGGTGCTGCGCAACATGCTCTACGCCGGCTCGGCCACCCTCGAGGGCCTGGCCTACGTGGTGATGGACGAGGTGCACTACCTCGCCGACCGGTTCCGGGGCGGCGTCTGGGAAGAGGTGATCATCCACCTGCCCGCCTCGGTCACCCTGGTCTCCCTCTCCGCCACGGTGTCCAACGCGGAGGAGTTCGCCGACTGGCTGGTCACCGTGCGCGGCGAGACCGCCGTGGTGGTCAGCGAGCACCGGCCGGTACCGCTGTGGCAGCACATGCTGGTCGGCCGGCGGATGTTCGACCTGTTCCACGACGCCGACGCCGCCCGCAAGCACGACGTGCACCCCGAGCTGCTGCGCTACACCCGGGACACGATGCGCCGGCTCGAACTGGGGGAGGGGCGCAGCGCCGGCCCCGGCGGCGGGCGGCGAGGCCCGCGCTGGCGCGGCCCGATGCGCCCCGACATCGTCGACCGGCTCGACCGGGAGGGTCTGCTCCCGGCGATCCTGTTCATCTTCAGTCGGGCCGGCTGCGACGCGGCCGTGCAGCAGTGCCTGGCCGCCGGGCTGCGGCTCACCTCCCCCGAGGAGCGCGCCGAGATCCGCCGGGTGGTCGAGTCGCGGGTCACCGCCATTCCCGGCGAAGATCTGTCGGTGCTCGGCTACTGGGAGTGGCTCGACGGTCTGGAGCGCGGGCTGGCGTCCCACCACGCCGGCATGCTGCCCGCGTTCAAGGAGGTCGTCGAGGAGCTGTTCGTCCGTGGCCTGGTGAAGGCTGTCTTCGCCACGGAGACCCTCGCGCTGGGCATCAACATGCCGGCCCGCTGCGTCGTGCTCGAACGCCTGGTCAAGTTCAACGGCGAGGCGCACGTCGACCTCACCCCGGGGGAGTACACGCAACTCACCGGCCGGGCCGGCCGCCGGGGTATCGACGTCGAGGGGCACGCGGTCGTGGTCTGGTCGCCGGAGACCGACCCCCGGCACGTCGCCGGCCTCGCCTCCACCCGGACCTATCCGCTGCGGTCCAGCTTCCGGCCGTCGTACAACATGGCGGTCAACCTGGTCGGCACGGTCGGCGCCGAGCCCGCCCGGGCGCTGCTGGAGTCCTCGTTCGCGCAGTTCCAGGCGGACCGGTCGGTGGTCGGCCTGGCCCGGCAGGTGCAGCGCAACACCGAGACCATCGAGGCGTACGGCGCGGAGGCGGCCTGCCACCACGGCGACTTCGACGAGTACTTCGCCCTGCGGGTGGCCATCGCCGACCGGGAACGCGCCATCGCGCGGCAGGGGCAGACCCAGCGCAAGGCCGCCGCCATCGCCTCGCTGGAGCGGCTGCGGGTCGGTGACGTGATCCGGGTGCCGTCCGGCCGTCGCGCCGGCCTCGCCGTGGTGCTCGACCCGGCGACCGGCGGCTTCGGTGAGCCGCGCCCGCTGGTGCTCACCCAGGACCGGTGGGCCGGCCGGGTCAGCCCGGGCGACTTCACCACCCCGGCCGAGGTGCTCGCCCGGATCCGGGTACCGAAGCACTTCAACCACCGGTCCCCGGCCGCCCGGCGGGACCTGGCCGCCGCGGTCAGCGGCACCGGGCTGGACCGGCACGGCGGCCGGCACGGCGGGCGGTCCCGGCAGGCCGCCGGCGAGGACCATCAGCTCAGCCAGCTCCGCACCGAGCTGCGCCGGCACCCGTGCCACGCCTGCCCGGAGCGGGAGGAGCACGCCCGCTGGGCGGAGCGCCGCCGCCGGCTGGAACGCGACACCGAGGAGCTGCGTCAGCGGGTCGCCGGCCGGACGGGCTCCCTCGCTCGCACCTTCGACCGGATCGTGGCGCTGCTGACCGCGCGGGGTTACCTCTCCGCCGAGGGCGAGGTCACCGACGCCGGGCGGATGCTCGGCCGGATCTGGACCGAGGCGGACCTGCTGGTCGCCGAGTGCCTGCGCCGCAAGGTGTGGGACGGGTTGTCGCCGGCCGAGCTGGCCTCCGCCGTGTCCGTGGTGGTCTTCGAGGCGCGCCGGGACCTCGACGAGCGGGCCTCCCTGCCGCGCGGCCCGGTCGCCGAGGCGGTCGACGAGACGCTCAAGCTGTGGAACGACATAGAAGCGGACGAGGCCGGCCGGGGTCTCGCCGTCACCCGGGAGCCCGACCTCGGGTTCGCCTGGCCGATCTACCGCTGGGCGCGGGGCGAGGCGCTGGCCAAGGTGCTCGCCAGCGGCCACCAGATCGACGGCGAGATGCCCGCGGGTGACTTCGTCCGCTGGGCGCGGCAGGTGGTCGACCTGCTCGGCCAGGTCGCCGACTCCGGCGGCGCGTCCACCGAGCTGCGGGCCACCGCCCGGCAGGCGATCACCGCGGTCAACCGGGGCGTGCTGGCCTACCACGGCACCGCCTGAGCGCCATCCGCCAGCAGTTCGGCGAGGGCGGCGGTGTCCCGGCCGCCCGGAACCCGCCAGCCCGCGGCCCCGCGCAGCCGGGCGGCGGCGCGGTCAGGAACCGGCGGCGAGGGCGTCGACCAGGCGCCGGCACGAACCGGCGAGGTTCCATCGCTGCGCCAGCTCCAGCAGCCGGTCCGGGTCCGCCGGCGCCGTCGGCAACGCCGTGGCCAGCTCCGGCAGCGGTACGTCGGTGGCGACGCGGACCACCTTCGGCGCGACCGCCAGGTAGTCCCGGGCCCCGGCCAGCTTGGTCCGCAGCCCCGGGGCGAAGCCGGACTCCCCGTCGTCCAGGGCAGCCAGGATGCCGGGCAGTCCGCCGTACCGCTCGATCAGCCGGGCGGCCGTCTTCTCGCCCACGCCGGGCACGCCGGGCAGCCCGTCGCTCGGATCGCCGCGCAGGGCGGCGAAGTCGGCGTACCGGTCGGCGGGGACGCCGTAGCGGGCGCGCACGGCGACGTCGTCGCAGTCCTCCAGCTTGGCCACGCCCCGCCCGACGTAGAGCAGCCGCACCTGGCGCGCGTCGTCGACGAGTTGGAACAGGTCGCGGTCGCCGGAGACCACCTCCGCCGGGCCGGGCTGGGTCACCGAGAGGGTGCCGAGCACGTCGTCGGCCTCGTAGCCGGTGGCGCCGACCGCGGTGATGCCGACCGCGTCGAGCACCTCCAGGATCATCGGCACCTGGGGGGAGAGGGTGTCCGGCACCACCTCGCCGCCCTCCGGCGCGACCCGGTGGGCCTTGTACGACGGCAGCAGCTCCACCCGCCACGCCGGCCGCCAGTCGTAGTCCAGTGCGCAGACCATCCGGTCCGGCCGGCGGGTACGGATGAGCTGGGCGAGCATGTCGAGGAAGCCGCGGACGGCGTTGACCGGCTGGCCGTCCGCGGTCTTCGCGGCCGACTCGGGGATGCCGAAGTAGGCGCGGAAGTAGAGGCTGGGGGAGTCGATCAGCAGGATCGGGGGTCGCTGTGCCACGCCGACAGCCTGGCACAGCGGTGTGACGAGGTGGGGGACCGGCGACCGGTGCCGCCGGGCGTCAGCCGCCGTCGCGTCGGTAGAGGGTCGCCCGGCGGGCCGCCCGCTGCAGCGCGTAGCTCGCGACGAGCAGCACGAAGGCCAGCGCCACCTCGAGCCAGGCCAGGGCGCCGCGGGCGATGGTCAGGCCGACCAGGAGCAGTGCCAGCCCGATCACGGCGAGGAGGCCGGCCCACCACAGCCGGCGACGCCGCACGACCGCCCGGTCCCGGCCCCTGTCCGACACCGCGCCTCCCTCCGCCACCTGCACCCCAGGCTATCGGCGCGGACCGGCCGGTGAACCGATAACCGCTGGGCAGTCGGGGCAGACTGGGCGGCATGGATTTCGTACCCGGCCTGACGCTCTGCCGGCGCTTCCACGACGAGGTCCTCGCCCCGCTGCTGGCCCGCCGCCTGCCCGGCCTTCGCTACGCCGCCGGGCTGCTCGACGGCGGCTCGGAGCTGCTCGGGCTGGACACCCCGCGCTCCACCGACCACGACTGGGGGCCGCGTGCGCAGCTCTTCGTCGCCGACCCCGCCGACGTCGCGCCGGTGCGGGCGGCCCTCGATGCGGAGCTGCCGGCGGAGTTCCTCGGCTGGCCGACCCGGTTCGCCGGCGGCCCGGACGCCCGGCTCGGCGTGGTACGCGCCGACGGTGACCGGCTCGGGGTGAGCGTCGACGAGCTGGGCGGGTGGCTGCGCGGGCGGCTCGGCTGCGACCCGCGTGACGGGATGGAGGTGGCCGACTGGCTCTGCGTACCCACCCAGCGGCTCGCCGAGCTGACCGGTGGGGAGGTCTTTCACGACGGGCTCGACGGGGCGCTGACCGCCGCCCGTGCCCGGCTGGCCTGGTACCCCGACGACGTGTGGCGGTACGTGCTGGCGTCCGGCTGGCAGCGGATCGGCCAGGCCGAGCATCTGGCCGGCCGCTGCGCCGAGGTCGGTGACGAGCTGGGCAGCCGGGTGGTGGCCGCCGGGCTGGCCCGGGACCTGATGCGGATCGGGCTGCTGCTGCACCGGCGCTGGCCGCCGTACGCGAAATGGCTCGGCACGGTCTTCACCGCGCTGCCGGCGGCGGACCCGATGCTGGCCGCCCTGACTGCCGCCCTGGGGCCCGGCGACTGGCCGCAACGGCAGGCCGGGCTGGTCCGGGCGCTGGAGACGGTGGCGAGGTGGACCAACGGGACCGGGCTGGCCGCCCCGGTCGATCCGACCGCCCGGCCGTTCCACGACCGACCCTTCCTGGTCATCGACGCGAGCCGGTTCGTCGCCGCGCTTCGCGCCGCGGTCGAGGACCCGGCGCTGCGGGCCCGCCCGCCGGTCGGGGCCGTCGACCAGTACGTCGACAACGTCGACGTGCTGACCCACACAGAGCGGGTACGCCGGGTCGTCGCAGCCGTCCCGTTGGACTGACCGTCCAATCAGCCTGCTGTCCTGGGCCGAGCGGAAGACTGCGTCCTCCCTGGCCGGACGGGCGCGGCGCGCCGGGCGCGGATGGCCTTGTGGTGGGCGGCCGAGGCGGTGCACTCCGAGCCGGAGCGGCGGGCGTTGCGGCAACTCGGTCAGGGGGCATCCGTGTCGCTGTCCAGGTGGGCGGTGCTTGCATCCCGGACTCGGGAGACCAACTGCTCCAGAGCGGCAATCTCGGCGCGCAGCGCCGCTCGGCCTTGTCTGGTCAGCCGCAACCAGGTGGTGGGACGCCGGCCTTCGTATCCCTTGACCACCTGGAGCAGGCTTGCCTGTTCGAGGATACGAAGGTGTCGGTTGAGGTTGCCGTCGGTCAGCTTCAGCTCGTCGCGAAGGGTGGAGAACGTGCACTCCCGCGTCTCGCTCAGCACGGTGAGAATGGCAAGCCGCACGCGCTGGTGTACGACGTCGTTCAGCGCCAGCGCTGGATGAGCCGGGGGCGGTGGCTCGGGTAGCGATTGCGAATCAGCCACCGCTGGCCGCCCGCCAGCTCTGCCAGCCCCGGATCGCTGCGAACGTGACCAGCGGCAGAGCCATCAGCGTGAGCCAGATCCCCGGCCTCCAGCCCACCTGCCCGCCGAGGGAGTTCGGAGTCCCGTTCACCAGGCCGGTCAGGTCGCCGCCGAGGAGGTCGGTGGCCCAGCCTGGTAGATATCCCATCGGGAGCCAGCCGCACAGCCAGACCGTGAGGATTGCGATCCAGCCGCCGGCGATCGTCAGGCTCCGGCTGCGCTCTGCCCAGCCCAGGGCCACCACGGCCGCCGCGATCGGCAGCAAGGGTGTAAGCAGACCGGCCAGCCAGAAGTGGTCCGGGCTCGAGTTCAGAGTGTCGGACTGTTGCTGTTGCTGCGTCGGCACGGCCGCGAGCACGGCTAGCAGGAGCAGTACGCCGAGGCCGGTGCCGGCGAACAGTGGCCAGGCCACCCGCAGGCCCAGCGATCGCGACCGCCACCGGTACCAGGCGCCGACGGCGGCGAGCAGCAGTGGTGTGCAGAGGAACCAGAACACGTACGACGCGAGCGGGTCGCGTTGCTCGTCCGGCAGTCCAGCCCAGTAGGGGGAGTCGACTGAGAGGCTGTGGGTCGCGGCGAATGGGTGGCGGTAGAGCGCGCTACTTGCCAGCAGTAGCACGGCGATGCCGAGGGCTGGCAGCCATGCCCCGCCGTGGGCCCGGATCCGTGTCCGTCGTCGTAGTCGCTCCAGCTCGGCCAACGTCTGGGTGGCCTGGCCCTTGCTCGCCTGATCCATGGCGCTCCTTAACTTTGCACCAGCGCGCTACTTTGCAACGCAAAGTGTACCCGGTGACCGACCCGGCCGGGTCGGTCGACGAGATGCTCGATCAGGTACGCCGGCGGGTGAGCCGGTAGCGGGGCCGCCGGCCGCCGGTCTGTCAGGTGGACGGCCCGTTGTCGGCGACCGCGCGGGTCCGTAAACTCCGGGACGACCGCAATGATTGGCGGTCTTCTATCTCGTCTCCGAGGGTCCGGGCCGCCGTGATGGCGCCTCGCCGGCGAGCACGCCGCAGGCACACCTGCCCCTGTGCGGCGTTCCCACCACCCTGAGGAGATCGCATGCTCAGAAGAAGGATGGAGCTGCTCGGCGCGGCCCTGGTCGCTGCCGCGTTGGCCGCGCTGGCCGCCGTCACCGCCGCGGCGCCCGCGTCGGCGGCGGCGCTGACCGAGGTGACGAACTTCGGTACGAATCCGAGCAACCTGCGGATGTACCTGTACGTGCCGGACCGGGTCGCGCCGCAGCCGGCGCTGGTGGTGGCGATCCACTACTGCACCGGCACCGGGCCGGCGATGTACTCCGGTACGCAGTTCGCGTCGCTGGCCGACCGGTACGGCTACATCGTGGTCTACCCGTCGGTGACCCGTAGCAGCCAGTGCTTCGACGTCTCCTCGCCGCAGGCGCTACGCCGCGACGGAGGCAGCGATCCGGTCGGCATCATGTCGATGGTCAACTACGTGCGGCAGCGCTACAACGTGGACCCGAACCGGATCTTCGCCACCGGCGTCTCGTCCGGCGCCATGATGACCAACGTCATGCTGGGCCTCTATCCCGACGTGTTCAGCGCCGGTGCGGCCTTCGCCGGCGTGCCGTTCGGCTGCTTCGCCACCGCCAACGGCTCGGAGTGGAACAGCGAGTGCGCCAACGGGCAGATCACCAAGACCCCGCAGCAGTGGGGCGATCTGGTCCGCAACGCGTACCCGGGGTACACCGGCAAGCGGCCCCGGATGCAGCTGTGGCACGGCACCAACGACGAGGTCCTGCGCTACCCGAACTTCACCGAAGAGATCAAGCAGTGGACCAACCTGCACGGGTTGAGCCAGACCCCGACGTACACCGACAGCCCGCAGGCCGGCTACACCCGGACCCGCTACGGTGGCAGCGGCGGCACCGCGCCGGTCGAGGCGATCAGCATGCAGGGGGTCTCGCACAACCTCCCGGTCGACGCCGCCCAGGCGATCCGCTTCTTCGGCCTGGACACCGGCACCCCGCCGACCACCACGCCTCCGACGACCACGCCGCCGACCATGCCCCCGCCCAGCAGCCCGCCCCCGTCCGGCGGGTGCCGCATCGCGTACGTCGTGAACGCCTGGAACACCGGCCTGACCGCGTCGGTGACCATCACCAACATCGGCTCCGCGACGGTCAACGGCTGGAGCCTGGCGTTCACCCTGCCCAGCGGGCAGACCATCACCAACGGCTGGAACGCCACGTACTCGCCGACCAGCGGTGCGCTGACCGCCCGCAACGTCTCCTACAACGCGACCATCCCGGCGAACGGGTCGGTCGACATCGGATTCCAGGCCAACCACACCGGCAACACCGGCAGGCCCTCCTCCTTCACCCTCAACGGCGTGCCCTGCGCGGTCGCCTGACGGATGGCGCCGCCGGACGCCCCACCCGGGGCGTCCGGCGGTGATCGCCGACGCATGAGCCCGGCGTCGCCGGGTACGCGGAGCGGACAGCCGGAGTCCAGCAGGAACGGGGGTGACCCGGATGAAGGTCCGAAGCTCTCTGCGCGGGCTGAAGCGGAAGGTCAACTCGATCGTGGTACGCCGCCGGGGCAGGCTTTTCGTGATCAACAAGGCGGATCCCCGGCAGAAGGCCCGCCAGGGCTGACCGGCCGGCCGGCGTGGGCTGGACCCGTCAACACCGCCGACACCGGCCTGATCGTCAACGGTCGAGCAGCGCGGCCGCCGCCGGACCCGGCGGTCAGCTGGTGGGGAAGTTGTCCGGGGTACGGATGCGGCTGCGCATGAAGTTCCCCGACGCGGTCAGGTTCGCGGTGCCGGCGTACTGGCCGCCCGCGCAGGTGCCCGGCCGGAAGGCGGCGCTGCCCTCGTTGGCGTCGGAGTACGTCCAGTTCGCGTAGCTGATCTTCAGTCGGTCCAGCAGGTCGAGCCAGGCGGTGCTGCTGGCCGTGTCGACCGCGCCGTCACCGGTGTAGGTCACCGTGCCGAACTCGCTGACGAACAGCGGGATCCGGGCCGCTGCCCGCTGCGCCTCGTTGCGGTAGTTGTCCTTGTGGGACGCGGCGTAGAAGTGGAAGGTGTACATGATGTTGCTGGCCCGGACCGGGTTGTTGACGATCTCGTCGGAGTTGCCGCCCTCGGAGACGCCCAGCGACGACCAGCCGCGGGTGCCGACGAGCACGACGGCGTCGGGGTGGTTGGCCCGGATGACCGGGATGACCTGCTCCGCGTAGTTCTTGATGGTGGACCAGCTGACCCCGTTCGGCTCGTTGGTGATCTCGTAGATCACGTTCTTCTTGCCGGCGTTGCGTGCCGAGACCGCGGCGAAGAAGGTCTTGGCCCGCTCCAGGTTGTACATCGGGTCGCCGGGCGTCAGCGTGTGGAAGTCGATCAGCGCGTACATGCCGCGCGCCGTGGCCTTGTCCACCAGGTTGTTGACCTGGTTGGTGAAGCCGGTCGGGTTGGTCTCGTAGCCCTGCTCCTGCACGTACATGGAGATTCGCAGCAGGTCGGCCTGCCAGTCGTTGGCCAGGGCGTCGAGGGAGGCGTCGTTGTAGCACTGGGCGAACCACTGCAACCCGTGGGTGCTCATCCCGCGCAGCTGGATCGGCCGGCCGTACTGGTTGCAGAGGTTCACCCCGCAGACGCGCAGCTGGCCGTTGACGGCCACCGGCGTGGTGCCGGTCGGCGGCGGGGGCGTGGTCGGCGGCGGGGTGGTCGGGGGCGTGGTTGTCGGCGGGGGCGTGGTCGGCGGGGTGGTGCTCCCGGTACAGGTCGTGCCGTTGAGGGTGAACGTGGTCGGTGCCGGGTTGGCGGTGGTCCAGGAGCCGTTGAACCCGATGGTGGTGCTCGCCCCGGTGGCCAGCGCGCTGTTGTAGTCGAGGCTCTGCGCGGTGACCGCGCTGCCGTTCTGCTGGAAGGTCGCCGACCAGCCCTGGGTGACGCGCTGCCCGGAGTTGGGGAAGGTGAAGCCGAGGGTCCAGCCGTTCACCGGGTCGCCCAGGTTCTGGATGGTGATGTTGGCGGTGAACCCGCTCGGCCAGGAGTTGGTGGTGTACGTGACGGCGCAGCCGGTCCCGGCCATGGCGTTGGTCGACGGCAGGAGGGTCGCGGCGGCCAGGGCGAGCGCGCCGACGGCGCCCGCGGCGAGGAGGGAACGCCGCGACGGGCGCGGAATCGAGGTCATGCGGGGTCGTCCCATCTGGTGGTGAGCGGTGGTGGGTGATGGCGGTGCCGCCAGAACTCGCCCGGAAAGTTCACGCGGCAGCTTCGGGAGCGCTCCCACCGAGAGGGTAGAGGGGCATGCCGCGGGGTGCAACACATCGACGGCCACGCGTGCGCCGTGGCCGCGGAGTCGGGCGGGGAGTGAGCGGGCGGGTGCCCGGGCGTACTACGGTGGCTCGATGCATCCGATCGCCTGTGTCCTGCTGGTCGACCGCGCCAGCCGGCTGCTCCTCCAGCTCCGCGACGAGAACGCGACGTACCACCCGAACGTGTGGGGCCTGCCCGGCGGGCACTGGGAGCCGGGGGAGACGATCGAGGAGACGGCGCTGCGGGAGCTGTGGGAGGAGACCGGGCTGCGCCCGGACGGGCCGCTGCGGCTCTTCGCGACCCAGGAGCTCCCGGAGGCCGGCCGGATCAAGCACTACTTCTGCGGCGCGACCACGGCAGGGCAGGAGGACGTGGTGCTCGGCGAGGGTGCCGCCCTCGTCTTCACCGCCCCGGCGGACGTGCTGGACGGCCGGCCGTACACCCCGGGCAGCGTGGCGGTGCTCGCCCGCTTCCTCGCCTCCCCCGAATACGCCGACCTCACCACCCGATCCGCCCCGTGCCGGGGGTGACCGGGGACACCGGCGGGCGGTGGCCCGGACCGCTGCCCTCGGGCCTGCTGAGGCGCACCATGGTGGGTCTGGGCGGGCGATGGGAGGCGACAATGGCGCGGTGGGGCAGCTTGCGACCACTCCGGCTCGGCGGTTCTGCCGCCGCGCCGCGACCCGGACCGGCCGTCCGCGAGGCCGCAGGGCGACTGCGGCGGCGGTGGCTGCCCGTGGCGGAGGCGACCCTCGCGGCCACCGTCGCGTGGATCCTCGCCACCCGGCTGGTCGGCCACCCGCAGCCGTTCTTCGCTCCGGCCGCCGCGCTGATCGTGCTGGGCCAGGCCCGCGGCCAGCGGATGCGTCGGGCGGTCGAGGTGGTCCTCGGCGTGGCCGCCGGCGTGCTCGTCGCCGACCTCGTCGTGCAGGCGCTCGGCCCGCGCACCACCTGGACGGTCTTCACCGTCATCCTGCTCACCGTGGCCCTCGCGGTGGCGGTGGGCGCCAGTTCGGTCACCGTCGTGCAGGCCGCCGTCTCCGCTCTCTACCTGGTGGTCGTCGCGCCGCCGACCGACACGCTGGTCCCGTTCCGGTTCGTCGACGCGCTGATCGGCGGCGCGGTGGCGCTCGTGGCGAGTCAGCTCGTCGACGCCCGCCGGCCGCTCGCCCCGCTGGTCACCGAGTTCCGGCACACCTTCCAGGAGCTGGCCGGGGCGCTCGACGAGATCGCCGCGGCGCTGGACCAGGGCGACGACGAGGCGGCCCTGGCCGCGCTCGAGCGGGCCCGGCAGGCCGACGCCGGGGTGGAGCGGCTGCGCGGCGCGGTGCAGGCCGCGGGCGAGGCGCTCCGGCTCAACCTGCACCGCCGCCAGCACCTCGGCCGGCTGCGCTCGGTGGAGGGCTCGATCCGGCAGATCGACTATGCGGTGCGTAACGTGCGGGTCCTCGCCCGCGCCGCCGTGACCCTCACCCGAGGCCCGGCACCGGTGCCGCCCGACCTGGGCGGCGCCGTCCGGACCCTGGCCGAGGCGGTCCGCTCGGCCGGGGACGCCCTCGCCGCCGACCTCAGCGGGCAGGACCGGGCCGCCGACAGCCACGCCGAGCGGGCCGACGCCACCGCGCTGGAGGCGGTCCGGGTGGCCGGCCGGCTGTTCACCCCCGGCCAGACCCTGCCGCTGGCGATGATCATCGGGCAGATCAGGGCCACCGCCATCGACCTGCTGCGCGGGGTCGGCGTCGACGACGACGCGTCGGTGCTGAGCCGGGTCGACGCGGCGGTCGCCGGGCCGGCGCAGTGACCCGGGCTCAGCCGGCCAGCCAGTCGACCGCCCGCTGGCGGATCTCCGCCGGTACGTCGTGGCCGCCGGGGAACTCGGCGTACTCCACCGAATAGCCGAGGGTGTGCAGGCGGGGGACCAGGCGCCGGCTGCACATGTCCACCGGCAGCACCCGGTCGTCGGCGCCGTGCGAGACGAAGACGCGCGGCCGGCCGTGGGTGACCAGCGGCGCGGCGAAGCCGGGGGAGAAGGCCACCACCGCGTCGACCAGGTCGCCGTTGGTCAGGCCCAGGGAGAGGGCGTACGACGCCCCGTCGGAGAAGCCGCCGAGGGCCACCCCGGCCACCGGGTATTCGGCGAGCGCCGCGCCCAGCAGCGCGTCGATCCGGCGTACGTCCGGGCCGAATCCCTCGACGATCAGGTCCCAGGTGCTCGCGGTGGCCGGCGGGGCGAGCAGCAGCAGCCGCTGCGCGTCGGCGAGGGGCAGCAGCAGGTCCAACCCCTGCCGCGCCGAGCCACCGGCGCCGTGCAGCAGCACCACCAGCCGGTACGGCCCGGTGCCGCCGGGCGGGACGTACCGCAGCGCCGGCGGCCCGCCCTCCGGGTCGGGAAGGGACTCCAGCCCGGTCGGACCGGGCACGGCAACGGCGACGGGGCGGGCGGCCAGCCGGCCGTGCCGGTGGCCCTCCTCGGGCTGCCGGTGCGGTGGCGCGGGCTCGGTCAACTCTGCTCGCCTTCGTCGTCGGTCGGGTCGGCGGGCGCATACCCGGCTCCCGGCCGCCCAACCGCTCCGGTCAGGCGCTCTCCCGGGCGACCAGGGCCGAGGGGAACGCGGTGCTCGGCGGCACCCGCCGCCCCTGCAGCACGGCGGTGGCCGCGGCCGTGGCGATCAGGCCGACCGGGTGGGTCGCGGTGGTCAGCGTCGGGCTGCTGACCGCGGCGTACGGGATGTCGTCGAAGCCGGCGACCGCCACGTCGTGCGGCACCCGGAACCCGCGCCCCCGCAGGGCGGCGATCGCGCCCAGCGCGGTGGCGTCGCTGGCCGCGTAGATCGCGTCGGTGTCCGGCCAACGGGTCAGCGCCTCCACCGCGGCCCGGCCGCCCCGGGCGGCGGTGAAATCCCCGGTGACCAGCCGCACCGGCAACCCGGCCGCCCGCATGAGCGCCTGGTACGTGGTCACCGACCGCTCGGCGCAGGAGAGCCAGCGCGGGCCGGTGACCATGGCGATCCGGCGGCGGCCTCCGGCGTACAGGTGGCGCAGTACCGCGTCGGCGCCGGCGGCGTTGTCCACGTCGAAGGAGGGGACGGCCGGCGAGCCGGTGCCGATCGAGACGACCCGGCCGCGCAGCCCGGCGGGGACCGCGGCGAGCACCGCCGCGGTGGTGTTGACCAGCAGCACCCCGCAGACGCTCCGGTCCTCGCCCAGCCGGCGCAGGCCGGACAACGTGCTCAGCGGCAGCCACTCCAGGGCCACACCGACCCCCTGCGGGGCACACACCCGGGCCGCCGCGCTCACCACCCGGTCTACGTACGGGTCGTCGAGGATCGTGGCGTCCGCGCCGGAGACGGCGACCACCAGCCGGACCCCGGCGCCGCGGACCAGCGCGCGGGCCGCGGTGTTCGGCACATAGCCGAGGCGCTCGGCGACGGCGGTGACCCGGTCCCGGGCGGCGGGCGAGGCGAAGCCGTAGCCGCCGAGCACCCGGGAGGCGGTGGCCCGTGACACCCCGGCCGCCCGGGCCACGTCGTCGAGCGTGGCGGGTCGTGTCGTCGGCGTACCCATGTCTCGTCCTCCGTGCCCCCGGCCAGCCCCCACACCCGGCCCTGCCGGCATCATGCCCGGTCGGGGCCGCCCGCGGTAAGGGGTGGAAAGCGGTTGTCGTGTGAGCGCTCTCAGGTATGGGATGGTCGTCGGACAGCCCGGGGGAGAGGAAGACAAGCGGTGAGCAGCACCATCGACACGCCGACCCACCGGCCCGCCGCGCCCCGGGCGGTCGTGGCCGCCCGGAACGGGGTGGCCGTCGTCTTCGCCCTCAACGGGCTCGCGGTGGGCACCTGGTTCTCCCGGGTGCCGGCGGTACGCGAGGCGCTCGAGCTGAGCGCCGGCCGGCTCGGCCTGCTGCTGCTGGCCATGTCGGCCGGCGCGGTGCTGGCGATGCCCGTCGCCGGGCTGGTCACCCAGCGGCTCGGCCCGGCCCGCACGGTCGCGGCGTCGGTCCTGTTCGTCGCGTTCGGCACGGTCGTCGCCGGTCTCTCGGCCGGCCTGCTCGGCTCGGTGGCCGGGGTCGCGCTGGGGCTGTTCGCCTTCGGCTACGGCTCCGGCACCTGTGACGTGGCGATGAACGTTGAGGGCGCGGCGGTGGAGAAGCGCCTCGGCCGGACGATCCTGCCCCGCTTCCACGCGGCGTGGAGCCTGGGGACGGTGGCCGGGGCCGGGATCGGTGCCGGGGCGGCTCGGCTGGACGTACCGGTCGGGGTGCACCTGCCCACGCTCGCGGCCGTGGTGCTGGTCGGCACGCTGCTCGGCGCCCGCGCGTTCCTGCCCGCCCCCGCCGAGGCGGACGGCCCGGCGGATCCGGCAGCCCGGCGTCGGGCGCTGCTGGCCACCTGGCGGGAGCCGCGCACCCTGCTCATCGGCCTGCTGGTGCTGGTCATGGCGTTCACCGAGGGCAGCGCCAACGACTGGCTGGCGGTGGCGTTCGTCGACGGCTACGGCCTCAGCGAGGCGGCCGGCGCCATGGTCTTCGGCGTCTTCGTGGTCGGCATGACCCTCGGCCGGACCGCCGGCACCCTCGCCATCGACCGCTGGGGGCGGGTGCCGGTGCTGTTCGGCACCATCGGGCTGGCCGCCGCCGGGGCCGCACTGGCCGTGCTGGCCGGCTCGGGGCCGCTCGCCGTGATCGGCGTGGCGTGCTGGGGGGTCGGGGCGTCGCTCGGCTTCCCGGTCGGGATGAGCGCCGCCGCCGACGACGAGGACCGGGCACCGGCCCGGGTCAGCGTGGTCGCCGTGATCGGCTACACCGCCTTCCTCGGCGGTCCGCCGCTGCTCGGTCTCCTCGGCGACCACCTGGGCACCCTGCACGCCCTCGGCGTCGTGCCGCTCCTGCTGCTGCCCACCCTCGCCCTGGTCCCGGTGCTGCGCCCGCCGGCCCGCTGACCCCGGACATCCGGCCCGGTCGGTCAGCGGCTTCCCACCGGGCTCGCAGCCGGTCCTCAGGTACGGGTGCTGCACTGGGACGGACCCGACGAGAGGAGGCCGGCATGGGCTGGTTCAGCCGACGGGCCGCCGACCCGACCACCCCGACCAAGCTCGACCGCGAGGCGACCGGGGAGGACCTGGCCGCGCTGGAGGCGTTCGTGACCAGCCGCCGGGGCGTGGAGTTCTACCTGGAGCCGGAGACCACGGCCACCGACACCACCGTGGTCGCCATCGCCCACGACGGCGAGTGGATCCGCCGCCGAACGGGCTCGCCCCGGGCCGCTGCCAAGATCGCGCGGCGCCACGCGGTCCCGCTGTACGAAGCGGCGCGCACCGGCTACCCGGAGCGGATGCGGGCCTGGAACCGGGCCCACCCGGAGCGCCGCGCCCGCTGACGGCCCGGCCGTCGCCCGGTGCGGTTGCCGTCCGGCGTGCGGTTGCTGCCCGGCGGTGTGGTTGCCGTCCTCGCCGGCGGGTGGGCTCCGGGCCGCCGGTCAGCCGGCCAGGGTGTGGGCGACGGCGTACCCGAGGGTCGCCGCGGCCAGCCCGGCGACGATGCTGACCAGCACGTTCGCCAGGGCGTGCCGGCGGGCGCCCGACCGGGCCAGCCGCAGCGTCTCGTAGCTCAGGGTGGACCAGGTGGTCAACGCGCCACAGAAGCCGGTGCCGACCAGCGCGGTCACCGCCGCGGTGGCCGGGATCCCGGCCACCGCGCCGAGCAGCAGTGACCCGGCCACGTTGACGGTCAGGGTGCCCCAGGGGAAGACGGAGTCGTGCCGGGCCTGCACCGCCCGGTCGGTGAGGTAGCGCAGCGGGGCGCCGAGTGCGGCCCCGATCGCGATCAGCAGGACGGTCACCGGGCCGCCCCCGCGCGCCGGGCCAGCAGCCGGCCGGCCACGGCGTCCCCGGCCCAGACCGCCAGCAGCGCCCCGACCAGGGTCGCCGCCAGGTACGCCAGCGCTGTGCCCGGCTCCCCGGCCGCCACCGTCCGCTGCGCGTCCACGGCGTACGTGGAGAACGTGGTGAAGCCGCCGAGCACCCCGACGCCGAGGAACGGCCGGACCAGCGGGCCGGCCGGGCGGGCGGTGAGCACCGCCATCAGCACGCCGATCAGGAGCGAGCCGACGACGTTGATGCCGAAGGTGGCCCACGGAAAGCCGGCGGGCGGGTGCGGGAACGCCGCCTGGAGGCCGGCCCGGGCCAGCGCGCCGAGCACGCCGCCGGCGGCGATGGTGCCGAGCACCGCCGCCGGGTGGGCGGTCAGCTCCCGCCGGTCGGCGGGTACGTGCAGGTCGACGTCGGGGTCGACGGGGAACTCGGGTGGTCGTGTCACGGTGCCCCCACCATAAGCCCGGGGGTCGGCCCGGCTGCGGGCCGTCCCCCCATGATCACGATGAGTGCTGGCCACCCCCAGCCTGACCTGGCAGGACGCTCGGTACGGGCGTACGGTATGCGGCATCGTCCGGCGCGAGGCGGCGTCGGGACCGTCGTGCAGGAGGCAACCGTGCAGGACCGCACCCCTCGTCCCGACGAGCTGGAGCCCGTCGAGCGGGCCGGCGTCGACGAACTGCGGGCGCTGCAACTGGATCGGCTGCGCTGGTCGCTGCGGCACGCGTACGACAACGTGCCGCACTACCGCCGGGCGTTCGAGGCGGCCGGGGCGCACCCGGACGACCTGCGCGAGCTGTCCGACCTGGCCCGGTTCCCGTTCACGAGCAAGGTCGAGCTGCGAGAGAACTACCCCTTCGGCATGTTCGCCGTGCCCCGGGAGCGGATCGCCCGGCTGCACGCCTCCTCGGGCACCACCGGCCGCCCCACCGTGGTCGGCTACACCCGCGCCGACGTGGCCACCTGGGCGAAGCTGATGGCCCGCTCGATCCGCGCCTCCGGCGGCCGGCCCGGCGACCGGGTGCACGTCGCGTACGGCTACGGGCTCTTCACCGGCGGGCTCGGCGCCCACTACGGCGCGGAGGAGCTGGGCTGCACGGTCATCCCGGTCTCGGGGGGCATGACCGAGCGGCAGGTGATGCTGATCCGCGACTTCGAGCCGGACCTCATCATGGTCACGCCCAGCTACATGCTGGCCATCGTCGACGAGATGGAACGCCAGGGCGTCGACCCCCGGGCCACCTCGCTCAAGGTCGGCATCTTCGGCGCCGAGCCGTGGACCGAGGACATGCGCCGCGAGATGGAGCAGCGCCTGGACATGCACGCGGTGGACATCTACGGCCTGTCCGAGGTGATGGGGCCCGGAGTGGCCGTGGAGTGCGTGGAGACCAAGGACGGCCTGCACCTGTGGGAGGACCACTTCTACCCCGAGATCATCGACCCGGTCACCGGCGAGGTGCTGCCCGACGGTGAGCAGGGCGAGCTGGTGCTGACCTCGCTCACCAAGGAGGCCATGCCGGTGGTCCGCTACCGCACCCGGGACCTGACCCGGCTGCTGCCGGGCACCGCCCGGACGATGCGGCGGATCGAAAAGATCACCGGACGGACCGACGACATGATGATCGTCCGCGGGGTGAACGTCTTCCCGACCCAGATCGAGGAGCTGATCCTGCGTACGCCCGCGCTGTCGCCGCACTTCCAGTGCGTGCTGGACCGGCAGGGCCGGATGGACTCGCTCACCGTCAAGGTGGAGCGGCGGGCCGGGGTGCCCGCCGACGAGGCGGAACGGGCCGGGGTGGCCCTGGTGCAGCAGGTCAAGAACACCATCGGGGTGAGCGTGGCGGTGCAGGTGATCGAGCCCGACGGGGTGGAACGGTCGATGGGCAAGATGCGCCGGATCGTGGACCAGCGGCGGGGGCGTTGAGATGGCGGAACACGACGGCCGCACGGCGGCCCACGACATGTTCGACGCCGACGTGGCCTCCAAGGGGCTCGGCATTGAGCTGGTCTCGGCCGGCGACGGTGCCGCGGTGGCCCGGATGCGGGTCACCCCGGCCATGCTCAACGGCCACGCGATCGGCCACGGCGGCTTCGTCTTCCTGCTCGCCGACACCGCGTTCGCGCTGGCCTGCAACAGCCACGGCCCGGCCACCGTGGCCGCCGGCGGCGAGATCAGCTTCCTGCGTCCGGTGCGCGAGGGCGACCTGCTGGAGGCCCGGGCCACCGAGCGGGTCCGCTATGGCCGCAGCGGCATCTACGACGTCACGGTGTGGCGGGACGGCGAGGTGGTCGCCGAGTTCCGTGGCCGTAGCCGCACCCTGTCCCGAGACGTGCGGGCCGACGGGGCCGGCTGAGCCGGCGAGCGCCCCCACCCGGCGACGACCTAGTTACTAGCATCCGGGGGATGCGTGTACTTGTGGCGTCCGCGCCCCTGATCGGGCACGTCTTCCCCCTGCTGCCGCTCGCCCTCGCCCTGCGCGACGCCGGGCACGAGGTGCTGGTCGCCACCGCGGCCGACGGCCTCGCGGCGGCCCGGTCCGGGCTGCCGGTCCGCGACGTCGCGCCGGCGTTCGACTTCGGCCGGATCGCCCGCGGCGTCCTGCTGCGCCACCCGCTGATCGCCCGGGCCGAGCTGGCCGGCACGGCCGGCACCCGTGGTGCCGCCCTCCTCTTCGGACAGGTCAATGACGAGTTGGCCGACGGCCTCGTCGCCCTGGCCCGCGAGTGGTCCCCTGACGTGGTCGTACACGAGCCGTTCGCGGTGGCCGGCGCGCTCGCCGCGGCCCGGATCGGCGTCCCGGCGGTACGCCACGAGAACTCGCTCTTCGACGGGCGTGAGCTGGTCCGGGTCACCACGGAACGGCTCACCCGGGCGCTGCGTCGGCACCACGTCGCCGCGATCCCGCCACCCGCCGGGGCGATCGCCGTCGCCCCGCCCAGCGTGGTGACCCAGGACGGGTGGCCGATGCGCTATGAGCCGTACGCCGGTGGCGGTGCGCTGCCGGACTGGCTGCGCGAACCGGGGGAGCGGCCACGGGTGCTGGTCAGCCGGAGCACCGTGGCCGGGCCGGGCGGGGCGGGCCCGATGCGGGCGGTGGTCGCCGCCGCCGACCGGGTGGACGCCGAGTTCGTCCTGGTCCGGCCGCACGGGCGGCTGTCCCGCTCGGTGTTTCCGGCCAACGTCCGGACCGTCGACTGGATCCCAATCGGCGCCGCCCTGCCCGCCAGTGCCGCGCTCGTCCACCACGGCGGTGCGGGCAGCGTGCTCGGTGCGCTGGTCGCCGGGGTACCGCAGCTCGCCACCACCGGCGCAGGTGACCGGCGGTACAACGCCACGTTGGTGGCGAACCGGGGCGCCGGCCTCGCCGCGCCGCCCGCCGGGATCAGCGCCGACGTCCTGACCCGGCTGGTCACCGACACCCAGCTCGCCGCCGCTGCCCGCCAGGTGAGCCGGGAGATCGCGGCGATGCCGCCGCCGGCCGAGCTGGTGGCCCGGATCGAGTCGCTGGGCTGAGCTTGCACCGGCGCGGCTGCCCGATCTGCCGGTGCGCCGGCAGCAGGATGGGCCGATGGCACACATCCTGCTGCTGCACTCCGTCTACGGGCTGCGGACCGCCGTGCTGGCCGCCGCTGACCGGCTGCGCGCCGCCGGGCACGAGGTCACCACCCCGGATCTGTACGGGCTGCCCGCCGCGGACACCGTCGCGGACGGTTTCGCCCTGCTCGACAAGGTGGGCCGGGACACCGTGCTGGACCGCGCCCGCGCGGCGGCAGGCGATCTCCCCGCCGAGGCGGTGCTGGCCGGTTTCTCGATGGGCGCCGGAGTGGCCGGGGCGCTGCTCGCCGAGCGGCCCCAGGCGGCGGCGCTGCTCCTGCTGCAGGGCACCGGCGGCACCCCGGAGTCGGTGCGTCCCGGGTTGCCGGTGCAGCTGCACCTCGCCGACCCTGACGAGTACGAGCCGCCGGACGAGGTGGCGGAGTGGCGGCGGGCGATGACCGCCGCCGGCGCGGAGCTGTCCGTGTACCGCTACCCGGGCCCCGGGCACCTCTACACCGACCCCGATCTGCCGGATCACGACCCGCTGGCGGCCGCGCTGACCTGGGACCGCGCCCTGGCGTTCCTCGCCGACCACTGAGCCTCGGCAGGCGAGGACCGGGACGACGCCGGGACGGAGCGGCCCCGTGCCCGCTCCGCCCCGGCGCCGGGCTCAGGCCACGGCGAGTGCCGGCGACCCGGCGAAGGCGCCCGTGAGACCGCGTCCCCGGGCTCGCGCCCGGGTCGCTGCCCGGTGCGCCGGTTCCCGGCCCTGTTTCGCCACGGCTGGCGGCCCGACGGCCGGCAGTGCCTGCCGGCGACCGTCCACCGGTGCGCCCTCTCCGCGCGGCAACCCGGTGTGCGGCAGGCCGGCGAACCGGGACGGGGAACTGGACAGCGGCCCCCTCGTCCCACCATCGCCCGGCGACCACCCGGCACCCGGCCGGGCCGGGCAGTTCGCCGTCGTCGGGCAGGTCGCCGGGTCGCCGACCCGGGGGCCGGCGCTCGACCGATCCGCGAGCCCTGCCGTGGCGCGGACGCGGTCCGGGCGCGCCCCCGCGCCGGTCCGGGTGGCCACCGCGGGTTGCGGGGCGGTCCGCGCCCGCCGGGCGAGCTCCGCCCGCAGCGCGCGGGGCAGCCGGTGCCGCGCCACCCGGGCCACCGTGGGCTCAGCGACGGCGTACCTGCCGTGGGTGTTCCGGCGCAGCAGGCCGGCCGCGTCCAACGTGCGCAGCACCGGCTCGGCCCGGCCCGGCGTCCAGCCGAGCAGCTGGTCGATCGTGTCGGCCGTGAAGTGCGTCCCGTGGGCCGCGCCGGCCATCAGCACCGCCCGCTGCCCGCCGTCGAGCCGGTCCAGCCGGGCGTCGACCAGGCGGCGCACCGCCTCCGGCACCCCGGCTGGGTCGCTGTCCTCGTCGAGCGCCCGGACGTACGCCTGCGCGACGGCCGGGTTCCCGCCCACCAGGGGCAGCAGTGCCCCGGCCAGCGCGGCCGGTCGGCCGGCCCGGTCGAGCAGGTGCCGGAGCAGCCGCCCGGTGTCCACCGCGCCCAGCGCGGGCAGCGGCACCCGGCGTCGCCGACCGGCCGCCCCGGGCAGCAGGTCGGCCCAGCCCGGACCGTGGGTGACCACCACGGCGAGGGGCAGCCCCCGCTCGCTCGCCGTGGTGAAGAGCCGGTGCAGGAAGCGGTTCACCGCCGGGGCGGCCCGGTCCACGTCGTCCACCGCCACCACGGTCGGCTGGCCGGCCGCCAGTGCGAGGAGGACCTCCCGCCAGACCTCGGCGCCGCGAACCGCTGCCCCGGGGTCGGCCGGCGCCGCGACGAAGTCGGCCAGCGCGCGGGCCGCCGCGGCACGGCGGGCCGGCGGCAGCAGCCCGTCCAGCGCCGTGGCCAGCCGGCGGCGTACGGTCGGGGTCGGCTCGGTGTCGCGGACCCGGGCGAAGGCGCGGACCATGTCGGCCAGCGGCGCCAGCTCCCCCTCGGGGTACGGCGGGCAGTGCGTGACGCACCAGCGGACCGGCACGTCATCCACAGTCGACGTCACGTGGGCGAGCTCGTGCAGCATCCGGCTGCGTCCGCTGCCCGCCGGGCCGAACAGGGAGACCCAGCGCGGCCGGCGCTCCCGTACCGCCCGGGCGATCTCGTCGCCCGCGGTGGCCAACTCGCGGCGCCGGCCGACCAGCTGGCCGTGGTGGCGGGCGGGCTGCGGCCGGGCCACCCCCACCACCCGCCAGACATCCAACGGCTGCGCCTTCCCCGCCACCGTCATCGCGGCCAGCGGTCGCTGCACGACCAGCCCGGCGACGCAGTGCCCGGTGGCCGCGCAGACCACCACCCCGCGCGGCGGGGCGTACTCCTGGAGGCGGGCCGCCCTGGTGATCACCGCGCCGCTGGCCGTGCCGTGACCGCCGTCCCGGCTGGCGGCCAGGTCGACCACGACCTCCCCGGTGGCCACGCCGACCCGGACCCGTAGCCCGCGGGTCGACGCCCGCCGGTCCAGCGCGTCCTGGATCTCCAGCCCGGCCCGCACCGCCCGGTACGCGTCGAACCCGTCGGAGCCGTGCGCCCCGAACAACGCCATCACCGCGTCGCCGACGTACTTCTCCACCACGCCGTTCCAGCGGCGCAGTACCCCGGCGACGGTGGCGAAGTACGCCCGTTGCAGCTCCCGCACGTCCTCCGGATCCAGCCGCTCGACCAGCCCGGTCGAGCCGACGATGTCGGCGAAGAGCACGCTGACCGTACGCCTCTCCTCGGGCACCGGCCAGTCTGCGGCGATGACGGCTTCCCGACTTCCCACGATCGTGGTCATTGGCATCGCACCCACCCTTTCGCGCCGTCCGGTGCCTGACGACCTCCGGAGACTTTCACCACCGGGTCGTCGGGGGATCGGTAGGACGACGTATGTCGACCACCCGCAACCTTTAGTCGCAATGTCGACGCGAGAGGTACCACTGGCACCCTGAGCCCGTAGAACGGTGCGGGGACCTGTGATTAGGCTGCGGGCCATGGGCAGCGATGTGGACACCGCACCGCTCGTCGGCCGTGCCGACACCCTGGCGATGCTCCGGTCGGCGCTGCTCGACGGCATCGCGCCCGGGCACACCGCGGCCGTCTTCCTCACCGGCGAGGGCGGGGTGGGCAAGACCCGACTGCTGACCGAGGTCAGCGACGGGCTGCGGGACGCGGGCGCGCTGGTGCTCACCGGCTCCTGTCTGGACATCGGCGACGCCTCACCGCTGCACCCGTTGCGGCAGGCGCTGCGTCGCTTCGACGCCGAGCTGACCGAGGCCCGCACCACCTCCGCGGTGCGCGGCCTGCTGCAGGTCTTCGACGAGGAGACCCCGGGGCCCGACGGCGCGGGCGCGCTGCTGGAGCGGGTGTCCCGGGGCCTGCACGTGGTGGCCGCCGGTCGCCCGCTGGTCCTCGTCCTGGACGACCTGCAGTGGGTCGACCGGAGCACCCGCCAACTCCTGCTCTACCTGCTCGCCGGCCTCGGCGACCTCCAGCTGTCGGTGCTCGCGGCGATCCGGGCCGAGGCGTTGCAGGGCGCGCACCCGCTGCGCCGGGTCCTCACCGAGCTGCGCCGGCTGCGGTCGGTCCGGGTGGTCGACCTGGCGCCGCTGGACCGCGCCGGCACCGACGAGCTGGCCGCCGCGATCGTCGGCGCGCCGCTGCCCCCGGACGCCGCCGACCAGATGTGGCAGCGCAGCGGCGGCAACCCGTTCGTCGTCGAGGAGCTGGCCCGGGACCTGCGCGACGGCCACGACGGGCTCTCCGACACGCTGCGCGAGGTGTTCCTGGCCCGGGTCGACGCGCTGCCGCAGCACGCGCACGCCGTGGTGCACGCGGTCGCCGCGGGCGTGGAACCGGTGGAGCACTGGCTGCTGGCCCAGGTGGTCCGGCTGCCCGAGGAGGAGCTGATCGAGGCGGTCCGGGCCGCGGTGGCGCACCGGCTGCTGGTCGGCGCCGACGACGGTTACCGGCTGCGGCACCGGCTGGTCGCCGAGGTGCTGGGGCACGAACTGCTGCCCGCCGAGCGGGCCTCGCTGCACCGCCGCTACGCCGAGGCGCTCACCTCGGCCACCGCGGAGCTGCACCAGGCCCGGCTGGCCCACCACTGGCGGCTGGCCGGCGAACCCGGCCGCGCGCTGCCGGCCGCGATGGCCGCGGCCCGCGAGGCGGAGCGGCTGCACGGGTACGCCGAGGCGCATCGCCACTGGTCGGCGGCGCTGCAGCTGGCCGCCGCCCCGGCGGCGGGGCCGCCCGACGCCGACCGGCCGGCCCCGGTCGAGGTGAACCGGGCCGAGCTGCTGGAGCACGCCGCCGAGACGGCCCACCACTGCGGTGAGCACGCCCGGGCGCTGACCCTGCTGGAGGAGCTGGCCGAGGACCCTGCCGGCCCGACGGCCTGCGCTCTGCACATCCGCCGGGCCCGCTATCTGGCCGCCGCCGGCCGGTCCGCCCCGGCCGAGGCGGAGTACCGGCGGGCCCTGGCGGTCGCCGGCTGCACGCCCCGCGAGCGGGCCAGCGCCGCCGCCCACCTGGCCGAGCTGTTGCTGCACCTGGGCCGGTACGCCGAGGCCGGCGACCAGGCCCGGGAGGCGCTCCAGCTGGCCGCCGCGGTGGACGGCACCACCTCGGAGGTGGTGCTGGCCAGCGCCGCGCTCGGCTACAGCGACGCCTTCCTGGAGGACCCGGACGGTGGGCTGGCGGTCATGCGGCAGGCCCTGGAGACCGCTGAGCGGTCCGGCCGGCCGGAGGACGTGGCCTGCGCGTACCTGCACCTGGCCGAGCTGCTGACCGGGCCGCTGAACATCCTCGAGGAGGGCGTGGTGGTGGCCCGCCGGGGCGCGGAGCGGGTCGCCGAGCTGGGGCTCGGCCGCACCTGGGAGACGCGGCTGCTGGCCATCGCCACCAACGGGCTGTTCCGGGTCGGGCAGTGGGCGGAGGCGGAGAAGGTGGTCGCCGCCGCGCTGCGGCACCGTCCCTCGGGCGCCGACGCGGTGGAGCTGCTGCTCGCCCGGTGCCGGCTCTCCGTCGGGTACGGCGACATCGAGGCCTCCGACCGGGACCTGGAGGCGGTGGCCACCGTGCTCGCCGGTGGCGGCGCGCGGCACGTGCTGCCGATGCTCATCCTGCGGGCCGGGCTGGCCATGTGGCAGGGCCGGCACGACCTGGCCCGGCAGGCCGTCCAACGGGGGCTGACCGAGAGCCGCTCCGACGACGTCATCGTGCTCGCCACCCTCGCCTGGCACGGTCTGCGGGCGGAGGCGGAGGCGTACACGAGCCGGACCGTCGAGGTGGACCCCACGGCGGTACGCCGGCTGCGTGAGGTGGTCGACCGGGTGGCCCGCAAGAGCGAGAAGGCCGGCGCCCCGGTGCGCTACGTCGCCGACGGGTTCCTGGCGCTCTGTGACGCCGAGATCAGCCGACTCGACGACGGCCGGGGCGACCCGGACCTGTGGGCCCGCTCGGCGACCGAGTGGGACCGTCGGAACCACCCCTACCCGGCGGCGTACTCGCGGCTGCGGCAGGCCGAGGCGTTGCTGGGCCGGCGCGTCCGGGTGGCGACCGCGGGCAAGCTGCTGCGGCAGGCGTACCAGATGGCACAGGGGCTGGGTGCGGTGCCGCTCAGCTCGGAGATCCGTACCGTGGCCGGGCGGGCCCGGGTGGCCCTGGAGGAACATCCCGTCGCGGCGCGGCCGGCGCGGCCGGTGCCCCGCCCCCGGACCGCGGCGCCGGCCGGTGCGTCAGTGGACGAGCTGGCCGTGCTCACCGCCCGGGAGCGCGAGGTGCTCGCGGCCGTCGCCGAGGGACTGACCAACAAGGAGATCGGCCAGCGGCTGTTCATCAGCGAACGGACCATCGGGGTGCACGTGTCGCACATCTTCGACAAGCTCCAGGTCCGCACCCGGGTGCAGGCCAGCGCGATCTTCCTGCGCAACCGTCCCGAGTGACCGCCGTTCGCGGCGAATACGTCGTTCGACGGATCCGGCCGGCCGGTGCCGGCTGCAAGGCTGTCCAGCGTCCCGGCGCCGCCGCCAGGCGTCCCGCCACAATGGAGGAGAGATGACCGAACCGGTATGGGGTCCGGTGCACCAGGACGTCGTCGGGCTGCTCGCGGACCATCCCGCCGACGTGCCGGCGGTCGTGGACCACCTCACCAAGCTCCAGGATCTGCTGGTCCGGCTGCCTCCGTTGGAGGAGAGCTGCCCCCTGGCGGACTTCAACAAGCTTTACCTGACCATCACCACCAGCGTCCTGGACGGCCTGTACGACGACCGCTTCGCCGACCCGGTGTTCCTGGCCCGGCTCGACGTGGAGTTCGCCGCCCGCTACTTCGACGCGTTGCGGTTCTGGACCGAGTCCAGCCCGAACACCCCGGGGGCGTGGTCCTGCCTGTTCAAGCGCATGCGCGGCCCGGACGCCCGGCCGCTGCCCTCGGCCGCCGCCGGGGTGAACGCGCACATCAACTACGACCTGCCGTTCGCGTTGGTGACCACGCTCGACAGCCTCGAGTCCGAGCCGGTCGACGGCAGCGAGCAGCACCGCGACTACCTGGAGATCAACAAGATCTTCGCCGAGCGGATCCCGGGGCTGCGCCGGGGCTACCTGGACAACTGGCAGCTGATGATCGACATGCTGAACGGCGACATCGACGACTGGTACCAGGGCGAACTGGTGGAGTACACCCGCAACGTCGCCTGGCGTAACGCGCAGAAGATCTGGCGGTGCCGGCACGACCCGGAGGCCCGCGAGTGCGAGCGGAAGCGGCTGGACGACAACGCCGCGCTGCTCGGTCGGCTGCTGCTCTCACCGCTCGGGGCGTTCCTCCAGTAGTCCCGGGGCTCCGTCGTCCGGGCGGCACGCGGGGACTGCCTCCGGCCCCGGTGGTGCGAGGATGGGCCGGTGGAGCAGCCGCTGGTCGGTAACGTGACATACGGCCTGGTCCGGGTCGGGGACACCGTCCGGCGTCCAGCCGGCCCCTGGACCGACGCCGTCGACGCCCTGCTGGCCCACCTGCGCGACGTCTGCTTTCCCGGCGCGCCCCGGCCGCTCGGCCGGGACGACCGGGGCCGCCAGGTGCTGGAGTACGTCCCGGGGGAGCTGGGCGACCCCACCGGTACGTACTCGCTCGACGAGTTGGCCTCGATCGGGGCGTTCCTGGCCGATCTGCACCGCGCGACGGCCGCCTTCGTGCCCCCGCCGTCGGCGCGGTGGCAGCGGATCATCCCACCCGACGGCGAGGACCTCGTCTGCCACCACGACGTCGCGCCGTGGAACCTCGTCCGGTCCGCCCGCGGCTGGGTGCTGATCGACTGGGATTCGGCCGGCCCCGGCACCCGGCTGTGGGAGTTGGCGTACGCGGCGCAGAGCATGGCCGGGATGCGCCCGGACCGGCCGCTCGGGGAGTCCGCCGAGCGGCTGCGCGTCCTGGTGGACGGCTACGGCCTGGCCGGGGCGGACCGCCCGGCGCTGGCCACGCTGCTCGGGCAGCGGGCCCGGGCCATGTCCGAGCTGCTGCGCCGGGGCGCCCGGGACGGGGTGCAACCGTGGGCGCGGATCCATGCCGAGGACGGGGCGTACTGGCAGGACACCGCCGTGCTGCTGGACGCGCACGTGCCGCGGTGGACCGCCGCCCTGGCGTGACGCCTCAGCCCGGCGGGTCCACCCCGCTTGCGCCCTGACGATCTCTGCCGGTTGTCGGGTTCGGCCGGGTGGTGCCCCGGATACCGCCTACCGTCGGTTGAGGGGCTGAAGGGGTGCACACATGACGGAGGGACGGGACGGGGCGGCGCAGCCCCGACGCCCGCGGGGGCGGCGTAACCAGGCGCCGGTCGCCGCGGCGGACCGAGCGCTGCGCGCCGCCCGCGACCCGGAGCACGGCGGCGGCTCCGGCCGGGGGACGATCGAGATCCCGGCCTGCGTGGAGAGCCCGGTACGGCCGCGCGAGCCGGCCAGCCGGCTGACCCGCTGGCTGTTCGAGCACCGGGTGCAGCCGGTCGGCCCGGAGACCCGGGAGCACCAGGCGGCCGCGCATCCCTGGTGGCAGGTGATGTGCCTGACCGGCGTCGACTACTTCTCCACCCTGTCCTACCTGCCGGGCATCGCCGCGCTGGCGGCTGGGGCGCTCTCCCCGCTGGCCACCCTGCTGATCGTGGCGTTGACCCTGCTCGGGATGCTGCCCATGTACCGGCGGGTGGCCCGGGAGAGCCCACACGGCCAGGGCTCGGTGGCGATGCTGGAGCGGCTGCTGCCGTTCTGGCGGGGCAAGATCTTCGTGCTGGTGCTGCTCGGCTTCGTGGCCACCTCGTGGATCGTCACGATCACGCTGTCGGCCGCCGACGCCACGGTGCACCTGTTGGAGAACCCGTACCTGCCGGCGTCGTTCCCGCACGGCGGCGTCGCGGCGGTGGTGGTGACCACGGTACTGCTGCTCGTCCTCGGCGGCGTGTTCCTGATGGGGTTCCGGGAGGCGGTGCAGGTCGCCATCCCCCTGGTCGCGGCCTTCCTCGTGCTGAACGCGGTGATCGTGGTCGTCAGCTTCGGGGAGATCATCGGCGACCCGGCGGTGATCGGTGGCTGGGGGCAGCGGCTGAGCAGTTCCGGCGAGATCGGCGGCCTGGTCAGCACCTCGGTGCTGGCCTTTCCGCTGCTGGTGCTGGGGCTCTCCGGCTTCGAGACCGGGGTCAGCATGATGCCGCTGGTCCAGGGGGGTGGCCCGGACGCCGAGGCGCGGCTGCGGGCGCGCATCCGGAACACCCGCAAGCTGCTCGCCACCGCGGCGCTGATCATGTCGGTCTATCTGATCGCCACCACGTTCGTCACCACGGTGCTGATCCCGCCGAAGGAGTTCCAGCCGGGCGGGGCGGCCAACGGGCGGGCGCTCGCCTGGCTGGCCCATGAGCACCTGGGTGAGGGGTTCGGCACGATCTACGACATCAGCAGCATCTTCATCCTCTGGTTCGCCGGCGCCTCGGCGATGGCCGGTCTGATCAACATCGTGCCGCGCTATCTGCCCGCCTACGGCATGGCACCGGAATGGGGGCGGGCGGTCCGCCCGGTGGTGCTGGTCTACACCGTGATCAGCATCGTCATCACGGTGGCCTTCCGCGCGGACGTCAACGCCCAGGCCGGCGCGTACGCCACCGGGATCCTGGCGATGATGGTCTCCGGTGCGATCGCGGTGACCATCTCCGCGTACCAGGCGCGGCACCCGTTCGCCGGGACCGGCTTCATGGTGCTGACCGCGGTGCTGCTCTACGCCCTCACCGAGAACGTGATCGAGAAACCGGACGGGATCGCCATCTCCGGCCTGTTCATCGCCGGCATCATCGCCGTCTCGCTGATCTCCCGGGTGTCCCGGACGACCGAGCTGCGCGCCGAGCGGATCGAGTTCGACGAGCCGGCCCGGCGGTTCATCGCCGAGTCGGTCGCCCACGACGGCCGGCTGCACCTGATCGCGAACAAGCGGCGGAGCGGCTCGCTCAAGGAGTACCGGGTCAAGGAGCGCGCGCAGCGCGGGATGAATCCGGTGCCGGGCGCCGCCGACGTGCTGTTCCTGGAGATCGACGTGAGCGACCCGTCGCAGTTCAGCCACGTCCTGCGGGTGCACGGGGTGGAGGTTGGCGGGTACCGGATCCTGCGGGCCAGCAGCCCCGCCGCGCCGAACGCGATCGCCGCGATCCTGCTGTCCCTGCGCGACGCCACCGGGGTCCGCCCGCACTGCCACTTCGAGTGGTCCGAGGGGAATCCGATCGCGCACCTGCTGCGCTATCTGATCCTCGGCCGCGGCGACACCCCGCCGGTGGTCCGCGAGATCATCCGCAAGTCCGAGCCGGACCCCGCCCGCCGTCCCGGCATCCACGTCGGCGGTTGAACGGGGCGGGCCGATGGGCGCTCGCGGCCTACTTGGACGGCTCGGGGAGCTTGCAGTCCACCTTGGGGTTGGCGCCGATGTAGTTCAGCGGGCCGGCCACGATGGTGACCAGGATCGTGCCCGCCTCGGCACAGTTCTTCTCGTCGTTGCTGTAGTACCCGCGCTGTCCGGCGGCGACCGCGCCGATGACGAGCCAGATGACGATCAGGACGCCGAGTATCGAGGTGCCGCGCATGGGTGGCCTCCACGGAGGGTCTGGGTTCGAGGGTGACGGCCATGTACCCAGCGCGGGGGAACGGTCAAACAGCGCCGTGACGTGGCGCGGCCGATTTCGACCATGGTGGATTGCCCCGGGCCGGCGGTGACTGGGTCAGCACCGGCCCGGGACGGGACGGGCTCAGGCGTCGGTACCCGCCGGCAGCACGGCCTCGGCCTCGGCGGCGGCGCCGGCCAGCACCTTCGCCTGCTGCGGCCAGGTCGTCAGGCCCGGTGCGGCGCGCAGGCCGGCTGCCTTGATGACCTCCCGCAGCGCCGCCTCGTCCAGCTCGGCGAGCTGGTGGTAGGTGCGGATGCCGGCGGCCTGGAGGCCGGCCGCCATCTTCGGCCCGATGCCCTGGATCTTCCGGAAGTCGTCGGCGGGCCCGCTGGCGGGCGCGGCGACCGGGGCCGCGGCTGCCGTGCTGTTCTCGACCGAGACGCGCGGCGCGGGGATGGTCGCCGGGGCGGCCGGCTCGGCGGGAACCGTGGCCGGCTCCACGTCGGCGGCGACCGGGCGCGGTTCGGCGTCGGCGGCGACGCTTTCGAGCTCGGCGCTGACCGGTTCGGCCTCGGCGGTGACGGGCTCGGTCTCCGTGCTGGCCGGTTCGGTCTCGGTGTTGGCCGGTTCGGTCTCGGTGTTGACCGGCTCGGCGTCGGTGGCGGGCTGCGCCGGCTCAGCCGGGGCGGAGCCGGTCGGCTCGGCGGCGTCGGTGGACGGCGGGGTGGTGGTCTCGGCGGCCGGGGTGGCCGGGACGGGCGTGGCGTCCTCCTGGGCCGGGACCGGCTCCTCGGCCACCACGGCGGGTGGGGGAACCTCGTCGACGACCGTGGCGTGCTGTTCCTGGTCAGCGGTGGCGGTCGCGGGGTCACCCTCCACGATGGGTGCCGCCGGGTCCGCGGTGGTGTGGCCGCCGGCCAGCACCCGCCAGATCACCAGGCCCGTCACCACAGTCAGGATCCCGACCAGCCACAGCGCGAAACTTGACGACACGGTCAACCTCCTCCGTACGTGAACGAAAGTCGTGAGAAAACTCGGGGCAGCTTCCCACACGTCGATCGACGACGACAGGGCGGTCCGTGGCTTTCGTCGCTGATGGGACGGACTGTGCCCGGTCGGTGGCGTTGGGGTGACCGTGCGTGTGCCACCGGCCGGGACGGGGGCGTCCCGGACCCTGGTGCCGTATGAGGAGTCCGGGACGCCCGGTCTCAGCCCTCCGCGCCCCGTCGGGCGTAGGAGGTCGCGTCGGCGGCGTCCCAGCTGTAGAAGCAGCCGGCGACGGCGTCCCGGGGGGAGCGCCAGGTCGGCAGGTACGGCGACGTGTGTGCCGACAGCCGCTCGTTCATTCGCCGGTAGAGCGGGTGGTTGCGGGCCCCGGCGGCCGTGTCCGGGTCGACGTCCGCGAGTTCCATCAGGTGTACGCACAGGTCGTGCAGGCAGTAGAGCGAGCGGTGCCGGACGCCGATCAGACTGGGCACTTCGGTCGCGTCGGACTCGGCGAAGATCTGCGCCACCCGTCCTTCCGCGCCCGGCACGATCCGGCTGACGACCAACAGTCGACTCATCGCGACCCCTCTCGGCGGTGATCCCCCCGGCCCGGGGACGAGGGGCGTCGGACACCGTGTGGAGGAAGTCTGCCCGGCCGACTGTCACCTCTCCGTCACGAACGGCGGCTCCTCGGTGACGGTGGTGAATGCGGTGTCGCGCCGACGCCGGCGTCGCTCAGCGGGGCGCGGTGCGCGCGGTGGAACCCCGCTGCGGCGCGGGAGCGGCGGGACCACCGTTCGGGACGGGACGGTCGGGTCGCCGCTTCGGGTCGAGCGTCTGGTGCCGGGTGGCGTGCCGGATCGGGGCGAGGGTGTCGTCGAGCAGCGCGCACATCGCCGGGGACGGTTCCAGGCGCAGCTCGCGCAGCAGCAGGTCCCGGTAGACGTAGAAGGCGTGCACCGCCTCGAACGCGTTGCCCTCGGCGAGGTGGATGCGGACCACCAGGCGGTGCGGTGTCTCCCGCAGCGGTTCGGCGGCCATCGCCTCCAGGGCCGCCTCGAGGGCCTCACCGTGCCGGCCGGCGGCGAGGTGGTTGCCGGCGAGCTGCTCCAGCATGTGCAGCCGTAGCTGGCGCAGGCGTTCGCGCTCCAGCAGCACCCAGTCCTCGTACCAGCCGGGGAGCAGGTCGTGCCGGCCGGCGTTGCCGGCGGCCGGCGGCAGCTCACCGGTGCGGACCCGGGCGGCGATGTCGACCAGCTCGTCGACGTCGAGGTGGACCGGCTCGCCGAGCCGTACCGTGTCGCCGTCGGTGAGCAGCGGGCAGCACGGGTCCTGCCGTAGCCGCCACAGGGCGGTGCGCAGCGAGGACAGCGCCCGTTCCTCGGAGGCCTCCGGCCAGAGCAGCCCGGCCAGGTGACTGCGGGTGGCGCCGGGCCGCAGTCCGATCAGGGCGATGACCCGTTGCAGTCCTCGGGGCACCATCACCGGCGCGTCGCCTTGCAGCAGCCGGAAGCCGCCGAGCAGGTGCAGCGACACCCGCGGCGCGGACGGATCCCCGGCCGTCGGCATCTTCGATCCACCGGTCACGGGTGCAACCCTCCTGCGCCGGAACCTTCGTCCCGACGGTTTCTGTTGCCCGGCGCGGCTGCCGGCGACCTCGCTGTCGGAACGGCTCCGCCGCGGCAACGGACGACGTTTTCGCCGGGCTCACCGGAACGGAGGTTATCAATCAAGGTTACGCTGCGTCAACAGGTCCTTCGTCGCGGTGATCGTCCACTGCGGCTCGGCCAGACCGACGCTGAACTGCGAAAAACTGTCGCCATGGAATTGATGTCAAATGATCTTCTCATAGCTTGGGCACAGGTTGCGTCAACGCAGCGTCACCAGATTCCGGTTTGGATGGCCGGTAGGTGACGCGGCGTTGACGGTGCCGGCGGCACGGTGGCGGAAGTCGTCCGGCGCGACCGGTGGCACCCGCCCCGGGGCCGCGCCCCAAGGGGAGGCTGTCCATGGACCGTTCGCTCATCGTCGCCAAGGTGGTGCCGACCGCCGAGGATCGGGTCGCCGAGATCTTCGCCGAGTCCGACGCGACCGAACTGCCTGGCCTGGTCGGCGTCCGGCACCGGTCGCTCTACCGGCTGCACGACCTCTACGTCCATCTGCTGGAGACGGAACTGCCGGCGGAGGGTGCGGTGGAGGACGCCCGCGGGCATCCCGAGTTCGTCCGGGTCAGCGAGCGGCTGCGGCCGTACATCTCGCCGTACCTGCCGACCTGGCGCTCACCCCGGGACGCCATGGCCCACTGCTTCTACCGGTACGACGCCCCGGGGCGGCAATCCCACCGCCACGACGCCCCGGGGCGGCGGCCGTGACCACCACCGCCCCCCGCGACGAGCAGCTCTGGTCGCGTTGCGACGGCTGCGCCGCGCTGCTGTACCGCAAGCGGCTGCGCCGCAACCTCGACGTCTGCCCCGAGTGCGGTACCCACACCCGGCTGGACGCCCCCGACCGGGTGGCGCAGCTGGTCGATCCGGACTCGTTCGCCCCACTGCCGGACCGGGCGGCCCGGGTGGACCCGATCGGCTTCGTCGACGCCCTGCCCTATCCGCACCGGCTCACCGCCGCCCGGGCCGGCACCGGGCTCGACGAGGCGGTGCTCTGCGGCACGGCCCGCATCGGCGGCCAGCCGGCGGCCCTGGCGGTGATGGACTTCCGCTTCCTCGGCGGCAGCCTGGGTTGCGCGGTCGGTGAACTGATCACGGCCACCGCCGAGCGGGCGCTGGTCGACGAGGTGCCGCTGGTGCTGGTCACCGCCTCCGGCGGCGCCCGGATGCAGGAGGGCGCCCTGTCGCTGATGCAGATGGCCACGGTCAGCCAGGCGATCGCCGGGCTGCGCGAGGCGGGCCTGCTCACCGTCAGCGTGATCACCGACCCGACGTACGGCGGGGTGGCGGCGTCCTTCGCCACCAACACCGACGTGGTGATCGCCGAGAGCGGAGCCCGGATGGGCTTCGCCGGCCCCCGGGTGATCCGGCAGGTCACCGGCGCCACCCTGCCCGAGGGCTTCCAGACGGCCGAGTTCCTGCTCCGGCACGGGCAGGTCGACATGGTGGTGCCCCGGCACGCGCTGCGTGGCCGGTTGACCGCGCTGCTCGCCGCCGCGCAGGCCGGTCGTCGGGCCGTGCGGCGTCCGTCCGTACCCCGGCAGGAGCCGGCGCCACGACCGGCGTCCGGGGCCGACGGCGCTGCGCACGCGACGGCGGCCGGCCCCGAGCGGGACGCCTGGGCGACGGTACGCGCGGCCCGGCACCCAGGCCGGCCCACCACCCTGGACTACCTGGAGACGGCCTTCGACGGTTTCGTCGAGCTGCACGGGGACCGACTCGGCGCGGACTGCCCGGCGATCGTCGGCGGGGTGGCCCGGCTCGACGGGCGGCCGGTGATGGTGATCGGTCACCAGAAGGGACACACCACCGCCGAGCTGGTGGCGCACAACTTCGGCATGGCCAGCCCGGCCGGGCACCGCAAGGCGCTGCGGCTGATGCACCTCGCCGCGCGGCTCGGCCTGCCGGTGGTGACCCTGGTGGACACTCCCGGCGCCGACCCCGGGGTGAGCGCGGAACAGCAGGGACAGGCGGCGGCGATCGCCGAGAACATCCTCGCGATGAGCATGTTGCCGACGCCGGTCGTCGCGGTGGTCACCGGGGAGGGCGGCAGCGGCGGGGCGCTCGCTCTCGCCGTCGCCGACCGGGTGCTGATGCTGGAGAACGCGGTCTACTCGGTGATCAGCCCGGAGGGCTGCGCGGCCATCCTGTGGTCGGACAGCTCCGCGGCGCCGCAGGCGGCCCGCGCGCTGCGGCTCACCGCCGCCGACCTGTGCCGGCTCGGCGTGGTCGATGAGGTGGTGCCCGAACCGCGGCCCGCCGCGCACGACGACCCGGCCGGCGCCGCCGAGCTGCTGAGCCGGGCGGTGGCGGCGAACCTCACCCCACTGCTCGACGTGCCGGCCGCCACGCTGGTCCGTCGCCGCCGGCACCGCTTCCGCCGCTACGGCGCGGCGCGAGTGCCTGCTCCGGTGGGGAGTGGTGCGAGTCCCGCAGTCGCGAACGGAGGTGGCTCGGTGAGTGCGAGGAGTGAGCCGGTTCTGCGAGCCCCGCAGTCGCGAACGGAGGTGGCTCGGTGAGCGCCTCGGCGTCCTCTGACGAGGTGCTGGACGGGCTGCGCCGGCAGGCGCGCAAGCTCGTGGCCGAACTGGCCGGCCCGGTCCGCCGGGTCCGGTTGCGCAGCGGCGAGACCGTGCTGGAGGTGGAGTGGCACGGCCCGGCCGAGGCGGCACCCGCGCCGCGTACCGATCCGGAGCCGGTGGCCGCACCGGTGGCGGAGACGGCGACCGCGCCGGACCGGCCGGCCGTGCGGGCGCCGGTGGTCGGCACGTTCTACCGCGCTCCGGAGCCCGGCGCCGCGCCCTTCGTGGCGGTCGGCGACCTGGTCCGGCCCGGTCAGGTGGTGGGCATCGTCGAGGCGATGAAGCTGATGAACGAGGTGACCGCCGACCAGGCGGGCCGGGTGGTCGAAGTGCTGGTGGAGGACGGCAAGCCGGTCGAGTACGACCAGCCGCTGCTCGCCCTGGAACCACTCGCCGGACGGAGTGGCTGATGTTCGAGAAGGTGCTGATCGCCAACCGGGGCGAGATCGCGCTGCGGGTGCTGCGGGCCTGCCGGGAACTGGGCATCCGTACCGTGGTGGTGCACTCCAGTGCCGACACCCAGTCGCTGCCGGTGCGGCTGGCCGACGAGACGGTCCGGATCGGACCGGCGGCCAGCCGGCAGAGCTATCTCAACGCCGCCGCGATCGTCGAGGCGGCCCGGCAGACCGGCGCGCAGGCCGTGCACCCCGGCTACGGCTTCCTCTCGGAGGACGCCGACTTCGCCGAGATCTGCGCCGAGAACGGGCTCACCTTCGTCGGTCCGCCGCCGCAGGTGATGTCCGCGCTGGCCGACAAGTCCACCGCGCGGGCGCTGATGAGCAAGGCCGGGTTGCCGCTGCCGCCGGGCAGTGTCGAGACGCTGCCGACACCCGCCGACGCGCTCGAGGTGGCCGCCGAGATCGGGTACCCGGTGATCGTCAAGGCGGCGGCCGGCGGGGGCGGGCGCGGGATGACCGTGGTCCGCTCCGCCGCCGAGCTGCCCCGCGCGTACGCCCGCACCCGCGCCGCGGCCCAGGTCGCCTTCGGTGACGACCGGGTGTACGTGGAGCGGTACCTCGCCGACGCCCGGCATGTCGAGGTGCAGGTGCTGTGCGACAACCACGGCAACGGGGTGCACCTGGGTACCCGGGACTGCTCGGTGCAGCGCCGCCACCAGAAGCTGGTCGAGGAGGCGCCCGCCCCGGCGCTGCGCCGGTCCACCCTGGACAGCCTCGCCGAGGTGGCGCTGCGCGGCGCGTTGTCGGTCGGTTTCACCGGCGCGGGGACCGTCGAGTTCCTCGTCGACGAGACGGAGCAGTGCCACTTCCTGGAGATCAACTGCCGGATCCAGGTCGAGCACCCGGTCACCGAGATGGTCACCGGCGTCGACCTGGTCCACGAGCAGCTGCACGTCGCCGCCGGTACGCCGCTGCGGCTGCGGCAGGAGGAGATCCAGCTGCGTGGCGTGGCGGTCGAGTGCCGGGTCAACGTGGAGGATCCGGACCGCGGCTTCGCCCCCGCCCCCGGGCGGCTCGACCGCTTCCGCCCGCCCGGCGGCCCGTTCACGCGGGTCGACACCCACGGCCACGCCGGCTACCTGGTCAGCCCGCACTACGACTCGCTGCTGGCGAAGGTGGCCGTGTGGGCGCCGGACCGGGGAGGTGCCCTCGACCGCCTCGACCGCGCGCTCGGCGAGTTCGAGGTGGCCGGTCCGGGGGTCCACACCACCATCCCGTTCGTCCGGCGGGTGCTGCACGACGTGGCCTTCCGCGCCGGTCGTCACACCACCGGCCTGGTCGACCGGTTGCTCACCGCCGACGCCGGGGCCGCCGCCGCCCGCGGCCACGCCGAGGCCCCCGCCGGGGAGCCGCTCCCGCCGGCGGGCACCCAGCCGGCCACGGCCGGCGTTCCCGCAGCGCCCGCCGCCCGCGCCGTCGCCGACCCGGCCGGCCGTACCCCCGTCACCGCCGCGTCCGCCGCGGCCGCAAGGAGGACCCAATGACTGTCGCTTCGGACCGACCGTTCGCCGCGGAGATCACCGACATCCTGGTCACGCACTGTGGCCTGGACGCCGAGGACGCCGCCCGCGCCCCGGCCGCGAGCCTGGAGGAACTGGGCATGGATTCGCTCGCCCTGCTCGAACTGTCCGCCGTGGTCGCCGACCGGTGGCGGGTCAAGATCCCCGAGCAGGCCGCGCAGCTCAGCATCGCCGGCGTGGCGGACCTGGTGGCCCGCAGGATCGACCCGCCCGGGCACACGGAGAACGCGATCGACATCGCCGCGCCGCTGCCGCTGGTCTGGGAGGTGACCAACGACGTCGCCCGGTGGCCCGACCTGTTCACCGAGTACGCCGCGGTCGAGATCCTCGACCGGACCGGCGACACGGTGCGGTTCCGGCTCACCATGCACCCCGACGAGAACGGCATGGTGTGGAGCTGGGTCAGCGAGCGCACCGCCGACCCGGCCACCCGGCAGGTCCACGCCCACCGGGTGGAGACCGGCCCGTTCGACTACATGCACATCCACTGGCGTTACGACGAGGTTCCCGCCGGCACCCGGATGACCTGGGTGCAGGACTTCGCCATGCGGCCCGACGCGCCGGTCGACAACGCCGGCATGACCGACCGGATCAACGCCAACAGCAAGGTCCAGCTGGCCGTGATCAAGGAACGCATCGAGCGGCGGGCGGCCGCGTCGACCGGTGAGGAGAGTCGGGATGCCTGAGACCACCACCGCCCCGATCTGCGCCCGTGACGTCCCCGCGGACCGGCGGCGCGGCGGCGAGCTGCGGGTGCTGCTGGGCCCGCGTACCGTCGGCAGCACCTCGGGCTTCATGGGCGTGGCGATGCTCGGCCCGGGGGAGCGGATCGCCGAGCACTACCACCCCTACAGCGAGGAGTTCCTCTACGTGGCGCGTGGCGCGATCACCGTCGACCTGGACGACCGGCCGGTGCCGCTGCACGCCGGGGAGGCGCTCTTCGTGCCGAAGGACGTCCGGCACCGGCTGCGCAACACCGGCGACGAGCCGGCCGAGGTGGTGTTCCACCTGGGACCGCTCGCGCCCCGCCCGGAACTGGGGCACGTCGACACCGAGGTCGCCCCGCCGCCCCGGGAATCGTCGTGACCGGCCGCCGAACGGTGGTGACCGGGGTCGGCGTCGTCGCACCGGGCGGCGCCACCCGGGACCGGTTCTGGAAGGCTGTCACCGAGGGGCGCACCGCCACCCGGCGGATCACCTTCTTCGACCCGTCGCCGTTCCGCTCGCAGATCGCCGCCGAGTGCGACTTCGACCCGGACGCCGCCGGGATCACCCTCGCCGAACGGCAGCGCGCCGACCGGTACGTGCAGTTCGCGCTCGCCTGTTCCACCGAGGCGCTCGCCGACAGCGGCCTCACCCTCACCGACGCCGAGCGGGAGCGGGCCGGCGTGGTGCTCGGCACCGCGGTCGGCGGCACCATGGCGCTGGAGCAGGAGTACGTCCGGGTCAGCGACTCCGGCCGGCATTGGCTGGTCGACCACACCCTCGGCGGGCCGTACCTCTACCAGGCGCTGGTCCCCAGCAGCCTGGCCGCCGACGTGGCCTGCCGGCACGGCCTGCACGGCCCGGCCCAGGTGGTCTCCACCGGCTGCACCTCAGGCATCGACGCCATCGGGTACGCCCACCAGCTCATCGCCGACGGCGAGGCGGACGTGGTCCTCGCCGGCGCCGCCGACTCGCCGATCTCCCCGGTCACCGTCGCCTCCTTCGACGCCATCCAGGCCACCAGCCCCGACAACGACGACCCGGAGCACGCCTCCCGGCCGTTCGACGCCGACCGGCACGGTTTCGTGCTCGCCGAGGGGGCGGCCGTGCTGGTGCTGGAGGAGATCGGGCACGCCCGCCGCCGGGGCGCCCACGTCTACTGCGAGGTGGCCGGCTACGCCAACCGCAGCAACGGCTTCCACATGACCGGGCTGCGTCCCGACGGGGTGGAGATGGCCCTGGCCATCACCGACGCGCTGCGGCAGGCCCGGCTCGCCCCGTCGGCCGTGTCGTACGTCAGCGCGCACGGCTCGGGCACCCGGCAGAACGACCGGCACGAGACGGCCGCGTTCAAGCGGGCGCTCGGGGCGACCGCGTACCGGGTGCCGATCAGCTCGATCAAGTCGATGGTCGGGCACTCGCTCGGCGCGATCGGCTCGATCGAGATGGCCGCCTGCGCGCTCGCCATCGAGTACGGGGTGGTGCCGCCGACCGCCAACTGGACCACCCGTGATCCGGAGTGCGATCTGGACTACGTGCCCAACGAGGCGCGGGAGGTGCCGGTGGACGTGGCCCTGTCGGTCGGCAGCGGCTTCGGCGGCTTCCAGTCCGCGATGATCTTCCGCCGCCTGGCGGTGGTGGCATGACGGCGCGGGCGGTGGTGACCGGGATCGGGGTGGTGGCGCCGACCGGGGTCGGCAACGACGCGCACTGGGCCGAGGTGCTCGCCGGCACCCGCCGCACCGGACCGATCACCCTGTTCGACCCGGCCGGCTACCCCACCCGGGTCGCCGGGGAGGTGCCGGACTTCGACGCCGCCGGGTACGCCGACACCCGGCAGCGGGTGCAGACCGACCGGTGGACCCACCTCGGGTTCGCCGCCACCCGGCTGGCCCTGGCCGACGCCGGCCTGCCCGAGCGGGCCCCCGACCCGTACCGATGGGCGGTCACCCTGGCCAGCTCCTCCGGCGGCAACCTGTTCGGTCAGCGGGAGCTGCAACGGCTCTGGGGCGGCCCGACCCGGACGGTCGGGGCGTACCAGTCGATCGCCTGGTTCTACGCGGCCAGCGTCGGGCAGCTCTCCATCCACCATCAGCTGAAGGGGCCGTGCGGGGTGACGGTGTCCGAGGCGGCCGGCGGGCTGGACAGCCTCGCGCACGCGGTGCGGACCGTTCGGCGAGGCACCCCGCTGGTGATCGCCGGGGCGACCGAGTGCCCGCTCAGCCCGTACGCGCTGGCCTGCCAGCTCCGCTCCGGGCTGCTCAGCGACGTCGCCGACCCGGAGCGGGCGTACCGGCCGTTCGACGCCGCCGCCGAGGGCTACGTGCCGGCCGAAGGCGGTGCGGTCTTCGTGGTGGAGGAGCTGGGACACGCGCTGGACCGGGGCGCCCGGATCTACGGCGAGATCACCGGCTGGGCGGCGACCCACGACGCCGCGCCCACCGACCCGGCGTCCGGCCCGGACCCGGCACACTACGCCCGGGCGCTGCGGCTGGCCCTGGAGCGGGCCGGCGTACGCCCGCACGACGTGGACGTGGTCTGGCCGGACGCGCTCGGCGTGCCCGCGTACGACCGGGCGGAGGCGGCCGCCCTGCGCGCCGTGTTCGGCGCGCGCCCTCCGTCGGTGACCACCCAGAAGCCGCTGACCGGCCGGGCGCACCAGGGCGGATCGGCGCTGGACGCGGCGACCGCGCTGCTCGCCTTCCAGCACAACCTGCTGCCCGCCTCGGCCGGCCCGGAGCGGCCCGCCGAGGGCTGCGACCTGCCTTTCCTGCGGTCACCCCGCCCGCCGCGCAGCCGGGTGGCGCTGGTCGGGGCGCGCGGTTTCGACGGTTTCAACAGCGCGCTGGTGCTGCGCGGCGCCGCCCCGCCCCCGCCGTCGGAATAGCGGCGCGCGGGCGTCAGGCGTCGTACTCGCCGCTGTCCCAGGGCTCGGTGAAGGCCATGTAGTTGCCCGGGTGCAGTTCCACCCACCAGGAGTCGTCCTCGTCCTCGGGCGGGCGGGGGATCAGGCCGAAGGTGGTGCCGAACCGCTCCACCGCGAAGGGCGCCACCTCGATCCGGCCGAACGTCACCGGTCCGAGCTGCGCCAGCCGCGCCTCGTACGTCCGCCGCCGGGCGTCGCGGTCCATCAGGTGCCGTGGGCCGAACGCGTCGATCGTGGCATCGAGCAGCCGACCGGCGCCGTCGAACAGGAAGCGGGCGACGAACTCGGCGCCCCCGCCGGTCTCCGGGTCGCCCGGCTCGAACGGCGTGGTGAGGAAGAACTGCCGGCCATCGGCGGTGTGCCCCACGTGCTCGGCGTGGTGGCCGTCGTGGTCGATCGCGATGAGCTGCGGCGGCCCGTCGGTCATCGTGCCCTCCCTGCTGCCGTCGGCGGGGCGCCGAGCGGCGTGCGGCGTGCGGCGTGCGGAGGATACCGACGCGCACCGACGTTCCCTCCGGTCACGGGGCTGCGGACGGGTGTGGCCGGGATGCGCCGGACCGGGTGCTGGTCCGGGCACGTGGACCGTCCAGCAGCCGGCGGCCGATGGTGTCGCGTGCCGGCGTACCCGGTCGATACTGCCTGTCCGATCGAGCCCCGGCAATCCGTCCAGCCGCCCTTATCGATCTAGCCATTTGCATGTGGTGATGCACTAAAGGGCTGTCGTAGGGTTCCGTCAGCACTCCGGGGGAGGCACCTGTTGGGCGGATTTCGCCCACTTCGAGGCTGGGCGGTGGGCGATCGTGACTGCGCATTCCGTAGCGGGAGATCCGTCGGCGGCAACGGCGGGCTGGGTGGACGACACTCTGTTCACCGGGCATCCCAGTGACCCGTGTCTACGCCTGCCGGAGCCGGTGGACAAGGGCACCCTGCGTCGCCTGGTGGGCGAGGCGCAGACCCGGCTGGCCGAGGCCGGCCTGCGCCGCGGGGGCGCCGCCGCGCTGCGGCTGCCGCCGTCGCTGGCGTACGTGGTGAACCTGCTCGCCACCTGGCGCAGCGGCGCCCAGGCCATCCTGCTGGACCACCGGCTCACCGACCACGAGGTCGACCGGGCCCTGCGCCGGCTCACCCCGCAGGTGGTGGTGGCCCCGGTGCGGACCGGCGGGGGAGCGCTGCGCGTCTTCGTCGACGTCACCGAGGCGATCACGTCCTACTCCGACCGTCCGGCCGGCAGCCCGCACGCGGTGATCCAGCTCAGCTCCGGCTCCACGGGGCCGTCCAAGGTGATCGGCCGGACCGCCGAGGACCTGGTCGGCGAGGTGCACCGGTACACCCGGATCGACGGGGTGGCGCTGCCCGGCGAGCGGATCATCCTGCTGCCCTCCATGGTGCACGTGCTCGGCCTGGTCGGCGGCCTGCTCTACGGGCTGCACGCCGGCGTCGAGCTCTGCCCGCCGGAGCGGCTCAGCGGCGACGCGATCCTCGCCGCCGTCGCCGCCCAGGACAGCCCGGCCACCGTGCTCGGCGTGCCGTTCCACATCGGGCTGCTCGCCTCCACCACCCCGCCCGGGAAGTTGCCGCAGCTCAAGCGGATGACCACGGGCGGCGAGCTGGTGCCGGCCGCCGTCGCCCGTGCCTTCACCGACCGCTACGGCGTACCGCTGGGCAACATGTACGGGATGACCGAGGTCGGCGTCATCGGCACCGACCTGTACGGGAGGCACCGCCCCGCCATCGCCCCGGCCCCCGGCGCCCGCGTGCGCGAACGCGGTGGCGAGCTGCAGGTGAGCTGCCCGGCGTCCCCGTACGTGGGGCTCAGCGACCCGACCCGCTGGTCCGACGGCTGGCTGCACACCCGCGACGCCGGCACCGTCGACCCGGAGACCGGGCTGGTCACCGTCAAGGGCCGCCTCGACTCGCAGGTGTCGGTCGGTGGCATGAAGGTGGACCTCACCGAGGTGGAGACCACCGTCGCCGAGCTGCCCGGGGTGGGCGCCGCGGTGGTGGTCTGGGACGACGGGATCACCGCGTACGTGCAGCCCGACGGGCCGCTGTCCGAGGAGACCCTGGACAAGCTGCTCGCCGAGCGCCTCGCCGGCTACAAGCGGCCGCGTACCCTGCGCCTGCTCGACCAGTTGCCGCGGACCACCACCGGCAAACTGGTCCGCTCCGCGGCCGCGTTGCGGGATGCGGCGTCATGACCGGCCCGCTACGCCAGGACGACGTCGACCTTCCCGGCCGCCCCGACGACCGCCACCGCGAGCACCAGGCAGTCCCCGGCCACCGGGTGGCCCACCCGCACCCCGGCGGTACGGCCGATCCACACGTACCCGGTGTTCCGATCGGGCACCGGTAGCTGGTTCACGGAAAGAGGTTCACGCCATGCGAGACGAGGTCCGCACCTTCGTCGTCGAGCAGCTCGCCGACATGAACTACGACGTCGAGGACATCGACGACGACACCACCCTCGGCCCCTCCGGCGTCGACCTCGAGTCGCTGGCCCTGGCCGATCTGGCGGTCCGGGTCGAGGACCGGTTCGGCCTGAAGTTCGCCGACGACGAGTCGGAGCAGCTGGCCCTCATGACGGTCGGCGAGTTCACCACGATGGTCGCCGACCGGGTGGCCGGCGCGACGAGCGACGCAGCCTGATGGCCGGTCAGCCCGACCTGGGGCGAGCTGACCTGGTGAGCATGCTCGCCGAACTGACCGCGAGACCCGTCGACCAGGTGTCGGACCGGATCGGCTCGATGGAGCTGGCCTGGCTGGTGCACCTCGTCGAGCAACGCTACGACCGCCGGATGGAGCTGACCGACGACCAGCTCGCCGGTATTCGCACCGTCGACGACGCCCTGGCGGTGTTCCACACCTCGCTGACCACCCCCGCCGATGGCTGAGCGGGAGCACGTTCAGATCACCGGCGTCCACGCGCTCAGCGCCCTCGGCCGGGGCGACGACGCGCTGCTCGCCGGGGTTCTCGCCGGCACCCCGGCGTTCGCCCCGGTACGCCGGTTCGACACCACCGGCCGCCGGGTCACCGTGGCGGCCACCCTGCCGGAGGCCGGTCCGCTGGCCGACGAGCTGGCCGACGCGGTCGACACCGCCTGCCGGGCGGCCGGCCTGGACCGGGCGCGGCGGGCGGAGGCGGCACTGTTCCTCGCCACCCACGGCGGGCCGCCCTCGCTGCCCGGCGGCGGTCCGGAGGCGCCGGCGCTCGCCGGTCACCTGGCCCGTCGCTGCGGGCTGGCCGACCGGACCCGGGTCTACACCACCGCCTGCGTGTCCGCGAGCACCGCGGTCGCCGACGCGGCCACGCTGATCGGTCGGGGTGACCTGGACCGGATCGTCGTCGCGGGCGGCTACCTGGTCGAGCCGGACCAGTACGCGCTCTTCGACGCCGGACGGGCGTTCGCCGCGGACGGAGCGGTCCGCCCGTTCAGCGCCGGCCGGCAGGGGTTGCTGCTCGGCGACGGCGTGGTCGCGGTGGTGTTGGAGTCGGCCACCGCCGCCGCCCACCGGGGCGCGGCGGCGGTGGCGACGGTGCGCGGATGGGGCCGGGCGGGGGACGCGTACCACCCGTGCCAGCCCGACCCCGACGGCGGCGGGCTGGCCCGCGCGGTGGACGCGGCACTGCGCCGGGCCGGGCTTCCGGCCGAGGCGGTGGGCTACGTCAACGCCAACGCCACCGGCACGTCGTACAGTGACGCGTCGGAGGCGGCGGCACTGCGCCGGGTGTTCGGCGACCTGGCGGGCCGGATCCCGGTTAGCTCCACCAAGTCGGTGCACGGGCACGCGCTCGAGGCGTCCGGCCTGCTCGAACTGGTGGTCACGGTGCTGGCGCTGCGGCACGGCAAGCTGCCGGTCAACGCCGGCTTCCTGGCCCCCGACGAGACCTGCCCCCTGGACGTCATCACCCAAGCCCCCCGCCCCACGACCACCCCCCACGCCCTAACCCTCAACGCCGCCTTCGGCGGTGCCAACACCGCCCTCCTGGTCGGTGCCCCGTGACCGCCCCCACCCCCACCCCCACCCCCACCCCCACCCCGCGATCTTGCACTTCCGGCCCGGATCAAGCGGACGAAAGCCGCGTATCGACGGCAGAAACTGCAAGATCGCGAGAAGGGGTGCGGGTGCTGGCGGAGGGGCGGTGGCCGGAGCCGGGGGATGGAGCGCCCAGAGGGGTGGCGGGGTTCGTGTACTCGGGGTTTCAGCCGGTGGTGGTGGCGGCGGCGGAGCGGTGTCTGGGGCGGGGGTACGGCTCGCGGGGCGCGCCCGCCGGCAACCGGACGGCGGTGGTGCTGGTCAGCGCGAGCGGTGACCGGGCCAGCGCCGAGCACGTCCGGGCCACCGTCGCCGACGGCGGCCGGGTCGGGCCGTTGTTCTTCTTCCAGTCGGTGCCGAACAGCGTCGCCGGGTACATCGCGGCGCGCTGGGGACTGAACGGGCCAGTGGTCTGCCTGAGCCCGACCGGCGATCCACGGGCCGACGGCATCGCGGAAGCGGAACTGCTGCGGTACGACGGCGACGCCGACGAGGTGTTGCTGGTCCTTGTCGAACAGGCACCCGACGGTACGCCGGGCGAGGCGGTCGCGGTGCTGCTGGGGGGAGGAACACGTCAATGAGGACGAAGGGACTGCGTGGCCGACTGGCCGCCGACCCCGAACTGGGCGCCGGCAACGTGCTCGCCCGGGTGCTGGCGCACGGCGCCGACCCGGACGGGCCGGGGCTCACCTTCGACACGCCGGTCGACGGTCACCCGGCCGAGCACCCGCTGACCCTCGGCCGGCTCGACGAGCGGGTCGCCGCGCGGGCCGCCTGGCTGCACGAGCGCGGCGTGAAACCGCGCGACCCGGTCGCCGTCTGGGCCGGCACCGCCGCCGACATGGTGCTGTCGTTCCTGGCGCTGACCCGGCTCGGCGCCATCCCCGCACTGATGAACGGCAAGCTGCGGCCGGAGATCGCCGCCGAGTACATCCGCCGGCTGCGGGGCGCCGGGGTGGTCGCCGACGCCGTCCACGCCGCGGCGCTGGCGGGGCACGACCTGGACGCGCCGCTGCTCGGCCAGCCCGCCGAGGCGGGCACCGGCGACCCGGCCGCCGCCCCGGCCCACTATCGGCACCACCCGGACGACCCGATCGTCATCACCCACACCTCCGGCACCACCGGGGTGCCGAAGGCCGTGCTGCACTCGCACGCCAGCCTCTTCGCCGCCACCCGGCACCTGCTGTCCATGCCGCAGGCGCAGGGCACCAGCCGGATCCTCAACGCGCTGCCCGCCCCGCACACCGCGACCGTGCTGATGGTCAACCAGGCGCTGGGCAACCGGGCGGAGATGTTCCTCCTCTCCGAACAGGACGGCGAGCGGGTGCTCGACGCGATCCAACGCTGGCGGCCCGACGGGGTCTTCGGCTTCTCCGTCACCTGGGCGGAGCTGGCCCGCTTCGGCCTGTCCGCGTACGACCTGGACTCGGTGCGGCTGTGGTTCAACACCGGCGACTGCAGCCACGAGCCGCACGTGCGCCGGCTGGTCCGGGTCGGCTCGCGGGACGTGGTGACCCGCGACGGGGTGACCCGGGTGCCCGGGTCGGTCTTCATCGACGGGCTCGGCTCCAGCGAGATGGGACACTCGATGTTCCACATCACCCACACCGTCGACACCAACCGGTACGGCCGCTGCGTCGGCCGCCCGTACCGGTTCACCAGGGCGGCGGTGCTCGACCTGGACGGCAACGAGTTGCCGCCCGGGCAGGTCGGCTGGCTCGGCATCGACTCGCCGTCGCTGTTCCGCGGCTACTGGAACGACTCGGTCACCACCTACCGGTCCCGGCTGCGCGGCTGGTACCTCACCGGCGACCTGGTGTACGCCGACGCCGACGGGCGCTACCACCACCTGGACCGGGCGGTCGACTCGGTCGAGGTCGGCGACGGGAAGCGTTTCTTCACGGCCCTGTCGGAGGAGCGGATCCTCGCCGCCTGCGCCGACGTCACCGACTGCACCGTGGTGATCGTCAAGGAGAACGACCCGGTCGACCGACCACTCCGGCTCGACGTGCCGGACGCCACGCCGCGATCCGGAGTGGTCGTCACCGACGTGCTGCTCGAACTGGCCGCCGGGGCGGACCCGGCGGAGGACCGCACCGAACGGATCCGGGCGGCGCTCGGGCCGGACGTGGGCGCGACCCTGCGCCGGGTGGTGCCGGTGCGCGCCGACGACATCCCGGTCACCGTGACCGGCAAGGTCCGCAAGGTGGTGCTGCGCGAGCGCTACCTGACCGAGTCGGCGTCATGACCGCCGTCATCACCGGGATGGGGTTGTTCACCCCGGCCGGCCAGGGCGTCGAGGCGACCTTCGAGGCGCTCACCACCGGCCGGTCCGGTTTGCGCCGCCTGCCCGAGGGGCACCCCGCGCGGGGCAGCCTGGAGGTGGCCGGGGTCCTGCCGGAGATCGACCCGCGTAGCGTCGTCTCCGGCCCGGAGACCAAGGTGCTCGACCGGATCGTGCTGCTCGCCCTGCTCACCGCCGCCGAGGCGCTCGCCGACGCCGGTATCGAGGTGGGGCGGGACGTCGCCCCGGACCGGGTCGGGGTGATCGTCGGCGGGGTCGGCGGGCTGTCCACCCTGGAGAGCCAGGTGCTCGCGCGGGCCGCCCGCGGCCGAGCGGCGGTCAGCCCGTACCTGCTCACCGGGATCCTGCCGAACATGCCGGCGGCGCGGATCGCCATCGCCCACGGCATCCGGGGCTACAGCTCCTCGGTGGGCACGGCCTGCGCGTCCGGCGCCCAGGCCGTCGCCGACGCGGTCCGCCTCATCCGGGCCGGCGAGGCCGACGTGGTGCTGTGCGGGGCGAGCGAGGCGCCGCTCTTCCCGACCTTCGCCGACACCTTCGGCAACGCCCGGGCGCTGGCCCGGGGCTGGGCGGAGCCCGCCGAGGCCAGCCGGCCCTTCGACAAGCGGCGCAACGGGTTCGTCCTCGCCGAGGGGGCGGCGCTGCTGGTACTGGAACGCGCCGAGCACGCCGCCGCCCGGGGCGTCACCGGCTACGCCGAGGTCGCCGGCTACGGGGTGAACAGCGACGCCTACCACCCGACCGCGCCCCGACCGGACGGCGCCGGGGCGGCCGAGTGCATGCGCCGCGCCCTGTCCAGCGGGGGCGTGGAACCGGCCCAGGTCGGCTACGTCAACGCGCACGGCACCGGCACCAGGCTCGGCGACAGCGCCGAGACCGCCGCGCTGGCCGAGGTGTTCGGCGTCGGCGAAGTGCCGGTCAGCTCCACCAAGGGGCTCACCGGGCACCTGCTCGGCGCGTCCGGGGTGCTGGAGGCGGCGGCCACCGCCCTCGCGCTCGGCCGCGGCCTGCTGCCACCCACCTACCACCTCGACGACCCGGACCCGGACTGCGCGGCGGACCACGTCCGCGCCACGCCCCGGGCGACCCGGGCCGAGCACGCGCTGACCAACTCGTTCGGGTTCGGCGGCCAGAACGTGAGCCTGCTGCTCCGCCGGGTCACCGGCGACCGCTCCGGGTCGCGGCGCGGCGACAGACGCGCCGAGCCGGAGTGGCCGTCAGCGGCGTGGCGGGGCGCCGGTGCGCCGGCCGCCGAGGCGGGGAGGTGATCCGACGTTCCATCCCGGGCGCGGGGCGCCCGGGCCGGCAGTCACGGGGGGACATGGGAAGGGCTGACAGATGGACATCAACGGAATAGACCACATCGAACTGTACGTGGGGGACGCCCGGCAGGCCGCCTTCTACTTCGGCACGGCCGTCGGTTTCCGGCTACGCGGCCAGGGCGGACCGGAGACCGGGCTGACCGGGCAGCGCTCGCTGCTGCTGGCGCACGCCGACATCCGGATGCTGCTCACCTCCGGGCTCACCGCCGAGCACCCCGCCTCCGCGTACGTGCAACGGCACGGCGACGGCGTCGCGGTGGTCGGCCTGGCGGTCGACGACGCCGCGGGGGCGTACGCGGAGCTGATGGCCCGGGGGGCGACGGGGGTGACCCCGCCACGTACCTTCACCGGCGCGGACAGCGAGGTGGTGATCGCCGAGGTCGGTGGGTTCGGCGACGTGCTGCACCGGCTGGTCGAGCGGCGCGGCGCCCGGACGGAGTTCCTGCCCGGGGCGATCGAGCCGCTGCCGGCCGGCGACGACGACAAGCTGCTCGTCGAGATCGACCACCTGGCGGTCTGCGTGCCGCCCGGCCAGCTCGACGAGACGGTGAAGCACTACGAGGAGGTCTTCGGCTTCGCCCAGATCTTCGAGGAGCACGTCGAGGTCGCCGGGCAGGCGATGAACTCGAAGGTGGTGCAGAGCCGGTCCGGGCGGGTCACCGTCGTGCTGCTGGAGCCGGACACCAGCCGGCGGCCGGGGCAGATCGAGGACTTCCTGCGCTGGCACGCCGGCGCCGGGGTGCAGCACCTCGGGCTGCGCACCGACGACATCGTCACCGCGGTCGGCACGCTCGCCGACCAGGGGGTGCGCTTCGCCGGCACCCCGGCCGCCTACTACGACGACCTGGAGCGGCGGGTCGGGCCGGTCGACGCGCCGCTGGACCGGCTGCGCGACCTGAGCATCCTGGTCGACTCCGACCACGGCGGCCAGCTGCTGCAGATCTTCACCGAGTCGATGCACGTGCGGCGCACCCTCTTCCTCGAACTCATCGAGCGGCGCGGGGCGACCACCTTCGGCAGCGGCAACATCAAGGCGCTCTACGAGGCCAAGGAACGGGAGCTGGCCGCGGCGACCGCGGCGAAACCACAGGAGGTGGGGGCATGACGACGACCGAACCCGCGCTGACCGCCGAGGAGGAGGCGCTGCTGCCCTCCGACTCCGACGTCCGCCACTACGGCGAACACGGCTGGTACCTGTCGAAGAAGCTGCTCACCGACGACGAGGTGGACGAGTTGCTCGCGGCGACCGACCGCTACTACGCCGGGGAACGCGACCGGCGGCTGCCCGTGCGGCCGCCGAAGCTGGCGTACTGGGAGCCGGCGTTGGGGGACGTGCAGCGGCACAACGACTACGTGCACTACGAGCACGACGCGATCAGCCGGATTCTGCGCAAGCCGCTGATCGGGGCGGTCGCCGCCCGGCTCGCGCAGGCCGACGAGATCCGGATCTTCCAGTCCACGTTGATCTACAAGCCGCCGATCTCCGGCGAGCCGTCCAACATCGTGCCCTGGCACTTCGACAAGCACTACTGGGCGTCCTCCTCCTCGGAGAACATGCTCACCGCGTTCATCCCCTTCCACGACTGCGGCGAGGAGATGGGCACCATCACCATGGTCGACGGGTCGCACCGCTGGCGGGAGATCGGCGCCGACGACACCGTGGTCCGGCACTTCGCCGACCGGGACCGTGACCAGCTCGAGGAGATGCTCGCCGAGAACGCCGCGTACAACCAGGCGGAAATCCGCAAGATCCCCATGGCGATCCCGAAGGGACACATGAGCTTCCACCACTGCCGCACCTACCACGGCAGCGGCGCGAACGTCAGCGGGCGACCCCGCCAGGCCATCTCGCTGCACCTGCAGGACGGCGGCAACGCCTGGCGGGAGTACCCGCTCTCCGACGGCACGCTCGCCGCGTACAACCACGACGTGCTGGTCCGCCGCACCCACGAGGGCGGGCCGGACTACGCGGACCCCGAATTCTGCCCGGTCATCTGGCGCGACCGGACCGGGCGCCCGGCGTGACCGACATCGAGGTCCGGCTCTACCGAACCGTACGGCTGATCCGCCGCTTCGAGGAGCGGGCCATCGAGCTGGTCCGCTCCGGGGAGATCGTCGGCGGCATCCACCCGTACCTCGGGCAGGAGGGGATCGCCGCCGGGGTCTGCGCCGCGCTGCGCGCCGACGACCTGGTGACCGGCACCCACCGCGGGCACGGGCACGTGCTCGCGAAGGGTGCCGACCCGGCCCGGATGCTCGCCGAGCTCTGCGGCCGGGTCACCGGGCTCAACCGGGGCCGGGGCGGGTCCATGCACGCCGCCGACCTCGGCGTCGGGGTGCTCGGCGCCAACGCCATCGTCGGGGCCGCCGGCGCGATCCTCACCGGAGCGGTGTGGGCGCGCCGGCGGCGCGGCGACGACCTGGTGGGGGCGACCTTCTTCGGCGACGGCGCGGTCAACGAGGGGATGCTGCTGGAGGCGTTCAACCTGGCCGCGCTCTGGCGGGTGCCGGTGCTGTTCGTCTGCGAGAACAACGGCTACGCCACCACCATGCCGGTCGGCGGCGCGGTCGCCGGCACCATCGCCGGCCGCGCCGCCGCGTTCGGCATGCCGGCCGCCGCCGTCGACGGCCAGGACCCCGAGGCGGTACGTGGGGCCACCGCCGCCGCCGTCGCCCGGATGCGCGCCGGCGGCGGCCCGGAGCTGTTGGAGGCCCGCACCTACCGGTTCGACGCGCACCACACCTTCGAACACGTGGTACGCCTCGACTACCGCCCGCCGGAGGAGGTCGCCCGGGGCCGCTCCCGCGACCCGGTCGCCATCCAGGGCGCACGGCTGCCCGCCGACGTGCGGGAGGCCGTCGACGCCGAGGTCGAGGCGACCCTCGCCGCGGCCGTCGAGTACGCCCTGGCCAGCCCCGAGCCGGACCCGGCCGGGGCCCTCGACCACCTGTACGCCAGCGGGCTGACCGCCCGGACCGGAGGTGGCTGATGCCCCGGCTCTCCTACCGCAGGGCGCTCACCCGGGCGCTCGCCGACGAGATGACCCGCGACGAGTCGGTCTTCCTGCTCGGCGAGGACATCCGGGTGGCCGCCGCCAACGTCACCTCCGGGCTGCTGAAGAAGTTCGGGCCGGAGCGGGTGCGGGACACCCCGCTGTCGGAGCAGGCGTTCACCAGCTTCGCCACCGGCGCGGCGCTGGCCGGGCTCCGGCCCGTGATCGAGTTCCAGATCCCGTCGCTGCTCTTCCTGGTCTTCGAGCAGATCGTCAACCACGCGCACAAGTTCCCGCTGATGACCGGGGGGCAGTGCGCGGTGCCGGTCACCTACCTGGTGCCCGGCTCCGGCTCGCGTACCGGGTGGGCCGGGCAGCACTCCGACCACCCGTACAGCCTCTTCGCCCACGTCGGGGTGACCACCGTCGTCCCGGCCACCCCGGCCGACGCGTACGGGCTGCTGGTGTCGGCGATCCGCTGCGACGACCCGGTGGTGGTGTTCGCCCCCGCCGGGGCGCTCGAGGTGCGGGCCGACGTCGACGATCTCGCGCCGGTGCCGTTGGGGCGGGCCGTGGTCCGCCGGGCCGGCACCGACGTCACCGTCGTCGCCGTCGGGCACCTGGTGCACGACGCGCTCGCCGTCGCCGACGAACTCGCCGACCAGGTGTCGGTGGAGGTCTTCGACCCCCGGACGCTGTACCCGTTCGACTGGGACGGGCTCGTCGAGTCGGTGTCCCGCACCGGGCGCCTCGTCGTGGTGGACGACTCCAACCGGTCCTGTGGCATCGCCGGCGAGATCATCGCGACGGTGGTCGAGCGGGTACGGCTGGCCGCGCCGCCCCGCCGGGTCACCCGCCCCGACGGCGCCGTGCTGCCGTTCGCGCTCGCGCTGGACCGGGCCGTGCAACCCGGCCGCGACCAGCTCACCGCCGCCATCCAGCTGACAGTGAAGGACGGTTGACCGATGGACCCGAACTACTCGTGGCCGCCCGCCGGGCAGGCGTGGACCGACCTGCCCGAGTCGACCCGTACGGCGATGGTGGCCGCCGGCGCCGCCGCCTGGGAGAAGATCTTCCACGGCCGGGCCACCTACAACAAGCAGTGGCGGCTGGCCCGGCCGCCGGTGCTCACCGCCGACGCGTTCCGCGAGCTGAACGAGGTCTGCGACCGGATCGCCCAGCTCATCCTCGAGGTGTGCCGGCGGCGCGCCCGCACCGCCGGGGAGCTGCGCCGGCTGCTCGACGTGCCGGAGGGGGAGACCAAGCTGCTCGACGAGGACGAGCCGCTGCACGAGGGGCTGCTCGCCGCGTACCGACCGGACGTGCTGTTCTCCGGCGGGGTGCCCTGCATCGTCGAGTACAACATCGACAGCAGCCTCGGCGGCGGGTTCGACGCGGACACCGTGATCTACCGGTACGCCGACCTCTACCGGGAGCACGGCCTGCTCGACGGGTTGCCGGTCCGCCCGGCGCCGTCCCTGCTGGACCAGCGGTTCGTGGCGATCCGGGACACCCTCGGGCTGCCCGACGGTGCCCGGGTGGCGCTGCTGATGGACTTCGACGCCGAGTACCCGGGGCTGGACGACCCGGAGACGTTCATCCGGATCCTCTCCCCGCTCGCCGACCAGGCCGAGCGTTTCGGCATCGACCTGGTCATCGCCCCCGTCCGCAGCGCCACCCTGGACGAGGAGCGGCGGCTGGTGGTCGGCGGCGCCCCGGTGGACGCGCTGTTCCGGCTGTTCGTGCCCAACCGGGTCACCCCCAGCGCCGGCCTGGACGCCGTCGCCGGGGCCCTCGCCGCCGGCACCCTGCCGATGTTCGTCAGCCCGGCCGCCTGGCTGCTCAGCAACAAGCTGAACTACGCCTGGCTCTGGGCCGACCTTCCGCTGCTGTCGGAGACCGACCAGGCACTGATCCGCCGGTACGTGCCGCACACCGTGGCGCTCACCGCGGACCAGCTCGACCGGGCCCTCGCCGAGCAGGCCGACCTGGTGGCGAAGCCGGCCGGCGGCTCGGCCGGGCACGGGGTGCTCATCGGCCGGGAGATGAGCGTGGTGGCCTGGGAGGACGGCGTACGCGCCGCGATCGACGCGGGCGGCAACATCCTCCAGCGCTACCACGAGGCGGACCGGGTGGCGATGGACTTCGTGCAGATCGAGACCGGGGAGACGGTCAGCGCCGAGGTGCCGTACAGCCTGGCCCCGTACCTGTTCGGCCGGACCGGCTCCGGCGCCCTGGCCCGGGTCGGCTACCCCGGCTGCGAGGAGGTGCTCAACCTCGCCAGAGGCGTCCTCATGACCGGCATCCTCCTCACCGACTGACCACTTCTCGTCCGGGCCCCGGATTCCTGGCGTGAACCCCTTGGTCAACGCCGGGGCCGGACCAGCAGAATGCCCGGGTGGGCGGGGAGCGGCGGCGGCTGGGGGCCGGGGAACTGGGCGGCGTGGTCCGCCAGGTGTACGGCGGGGCGCGGGCGGTGCGGAGCGTCGCGCGGCTCACCGGAGGCACGAAGAAGGGCGTCTACCGGCTCACGCTGGACGACGGCGCGAGCTGTGTCGTGCACGTGTGGAACGACGACGAGAACTACTGGCCGGCCCAGGACGAGGAGGCGGACGGGCAGTTCGCCGCCGCCGCTGGCCTCGACCTCTTCGCGGCGGCGCACGCCGAACTCACCGCCGCCGGGGTACGCGTGCCGCAGCTCCTGCTGCTCGACCGGAGTCGCGCCGTGATCCCCGGCGATCTGGCCGTGGTGGAGGACGTACGGGGTGGCACGCTCGAAGCCCGCCACGCCCGCGACCCCCGCCGGGCCGAACCGGTGCTGGCCCGGCTCAGCGGGCAGGTGCGCGCCCTGCACGCCAGGCGGAGCGACCGGTACGGCCGGCCGCTGGCCCTCGCGCCGGCGGGCGCACCGCCGCCGCACACCGTCGTCCGCGACCGGGCGCTGCGCCACCTGGCCGCGTCCGCCCGGCAGGTGCCGCGGATCGCAGCGGTACGGGACCGGATCGCCGCGATGATCGACGCCGCGCACGCCGCCGTGACCCCCCGGACCGGGTACGCCCTGATCCACGGTGAGTTGGGCCCGGACCACGTTCTGATCGACGACCGGGACCAGCCGGTGCTGATCGACATCGAGGGCGTGATGTTCTTCGACCTGGAGTGGGAGCACGTCTTCCTGGAGCTGCGCTTCGGCGACACCTACCGCCACCTGGCGGTGGACGGCCTGGACGAGGTGCGGCTGCGGCTCTACCGCCTGGCGATGGACCTGTCCCTGGTGGAGGGCCCGCTGCGCCTGCTCGAGGGTGACTTCCCCGACCGCGCCTTCATGCGGTCCATCGCGGACCACGCCACCGATCGCATTCTGGCCCGCCTGTCCCACCGTTGATCGAGAGGTTTGCCCCTTCGCGACCTGGATTTCCGGCGCAGACCTCTGCTCAGCCTGGGCCGGCGAATGCGGCGAGGAGGACCGGTGCGGTCCGGCCGGGAGGTCAGGCTCCGGCGGGGGCGGGGGCGGGTGGCAGGTGGCGGGCGAGTTCCGCCCGCAGGACCCTCGGCGTGGGCCGCAGCAGGCCGACGTTGACCTGATAGACCGGACGGCCAGCGCGGATGCGTGGCCGGAGGGTGGCGGGCGGCAGGACCGCCTCGGGGCGGAGGGTGACCCGGAGCGTGGCGAACGGTCCGGGGTAGCGGACCACCGCCGACTGGATCACCGGCCACGGCAGGACGGCTGCCCGCCCCTTCTCGGCCAGCCGCAGTGCCTCCCCGGCGACGTCGACCGACGACCAGTTGCGACGGTGCAGCGCGAACGACCCGGCGGTGTAGACGGCCACGAAGATCGCGCCCGACAGTGCGGCGCCCGACAGGTCGTACGGCGGGCCCCCGACGACGGCGAGCACGGCCTGGACGAACACCCAGGCCACGACGGCGATCAGCAGATAGAAGCCGAAGATCAGGGGCGAGGACGCGCGGAAAGCCTTCTCCTGCTGCAGGTCCATGAGGGGGGTCCTCCGGTCGACGGGTGCGCTCGACTGTAGGGCACGCCCGCTCGCGGTCAGGTCGCCGGTCCGGCGACCGCGCCGAGGTGGGCACCGAGCCGGCGGAGGGTCTCGGCCGTCGCGATCGCGTCGCTGCGGGCGCTGCCGTGCCGGCCGTCGCTGCTGTACAGCGACGGATCGGCGACGGCCGGATGGTCGGTGAGGTGCACGTGCAGGGCGCCGAGCCGCTCGGCCATCTGGGCGGTGTGGGCGGAGAGCCGACGCATCCGCTCGCCGAGGCCGACCCGCAGCGCCGCCGGCACGGCCGGGCTGTGCGAGACGTCGAACATGCCGACCGTGATGACGTCCGCCCCGGCAGCCCGCAGAGCGGTGATCATCTCGGCCAGCTCGGCGTCGACCGCCTCCGGGTCGTACGCGGGCCGGAAGGCGTCGTTGCCGCCGCACACCACCAGCGCCAGGTCCGGGCCGAACGCCAGCGCCGGTGCCAGTTGGGCCGCCCGCACCTCGTACGCCCGCAGCCCCCGCCGGCCCAGGTTGAGGTACGCCAGCTCGGGCTGGACGGTCCGCAGCTCGGCCGCGATCCGGTCCGCCCACTGCAGGTCGGGATAGCCCTCGACCGGCTCGCACAGCCCCTCGGCCACGCTGTCGCCGAGCACTACGAACCGCCGCCACGGATGCCCCCGCAGCAACTCCGCGCTCTCGCCGTCCCGAAGGCAGTGCGGGTCGGTCGCTTCGGTCAACATCGATCCCACCCCGGAACGCTAACCCACCCGTGCGACATCCGTCGATCATGAGGTTGGCGGGGCTTCGCCCGGCGTGTCGCGCCGTCAACCTCATGATCAACCGCCGGAATGGAGGGATGCGGGTGCAGGAGTTGCTGGCGCAGCGCGGGGTCACCGTGCTCTGTGGTGGGGGCGGCGGGGTGATGGCCGCCGTCGCCGCCGGGGCCCGGTCCCGCGGCGGTCTGGTGATCGGGGTACGCCCCGACGACGGCACCGACCCGGGTGAGGCCGTCGACGTCGCGCGGCGTCCGTCCGGCTGACGGGAGCGGGGCTACCCGGGCAGGCGCCGGTCGCCGCTCCCGGACGGCACGGGCACCGGTCAGTCGAGCAGCGACCGCAGATCCGCAGGCGAGCCGGCCGTCAGATCGGCCGGCTCCTCAGCGTCGTACTGGTGGCCCCAGCCGGCCGCCACCGCCACGGCGCCGCTGCTCCGGGCGGCCCGCAGGTCGAGCGGCGAGTCTCCGACGTACGCGGCGCGGGCGGGGGCGAGGCCCAGCAGCCGGCAGGCCAGCTCGACGCCGTCCGGGAACGGCTTGGGGCGGGGGACCTCGTCCCCGCCGAGGATGAACCGGAAATGCCCGAGCAGGCCGACCCGATCGAGCAGGATCTCGGCCGCGCGGTGGCTGGCCCCGGTGAACAGCCCGACCGGCACCCGGGCGGCGAGCTCCGCGAGCACCTCCGCCATGCCGGGATAGACCGTCACCTGATCCGCGAGCTTGGCGAGGTGCTCGTGGTAGCAGGCCAGGTCGGCGTCGGTGGCCGGTCGCCCCATCAGGTGCGTCAGCAGCGCGACCGGCGGACCGAGCGAGTACCCGGCGATGATCTCGGCGTCGGAGAGGGCCGGGCCACCGCCGTCCACGATGGCGGCCCGGTACGCCGCCGGCACCACCGCGTGGGACTCGATCAGCGTGCCGTCCATGTCGAAGACGATCCCGTCGACCCGCGCCTGCCCGGGCCAGGACCGACCGGGCGCGCCGGAACGGGGCACGGTGCTCACCGGATCTCCGCCCGGTGGGCGGCGGCGAGCCGCTTCGGGGCGCGGGCGCACCACGCCTCGGTGATCAGCTCGGCCAGCTCCGCAACGTCGACCCGGTCGAGCCGGACCAGCACGGCCGGGTATCCGTCGAAGTGCGGGGTGGTGAAGTAGACCGTGGGGTCATCGGCCAGCAGCGCCTCCTTGGCGCCCAGGTCGGGCACCCGGACGCCGAGGACGGGGCCGTCGGGGGCGGCGTCGCCGAGGGCGTCGAGGTCGGCGCGGCGCAGCGGACGCTCCCACACGAAGGGCTTGTCCCGGACCCGCCAGGCGGGCAGGTGGTCGTGGCTGCCGCGCTCGGTGGTCTCCGGCAGGGCGAGCGCGATCCGGCGTACGTCATCCCAGGTCGCCATGGTCAGACGATAGTGGATCAGGCGGTCCGGCACCGGGCCTCCGCGCCCGACCGGCCGCACGTGCCCACGCTGCACCAGCGGCGCAGTCCGCTGCCGTCGAGGAAAAGCCAGCCACACGCCGGATCGGGGCAGGCCCGGATGGTGTGCCGGCGCGGGTCGGCCAGCAGTTCGGCGGCGCTCCAGGCGACCGCGTGCAGGGGTACCCGCAGCCCGGCCCGCAAGTCCGGCCACCACCGGCCGCGCCCGTCCGCCGCACGCCGGAACACCTGCACCTGCGCGGCCGCCTCGGCGTGGCGGGCCACCGCATCGAAGGCGCGGTGGTCGGCCGGGTCGGTGAGGCAGGCGTACAGCCGGGTACGTAGCGCCCGGACCTCGTCGAGCACGGTGGCAGCCTCCCGGGGATCCCGCCGGGCCAGCTCGATGAGCCGGCTCACCGCGACGTCGTCGACCAACCCGACGTGGCCGGCCCACACCGCCAGCGTGCGGTAGCCGCGCAGCCAGTCGGCGCCGGGCGAGGGCGCCGGGTGCCGCCAGCCGGCGAAGGTGTTGCAGAAGTCGAGCGCCGGGTGCCCGCCGACGCTCCACGGCAGGCTCTCGCCGCGTACGCGTACCTCGTACAGCCGGCGGCCCGGGCGGTCGAGCCGGTGGTCCGCGCGGAGGATCCGTCGGTGCACCTCGCGGAGCCGCGTCCCAACGTCTGCGAGGACCTGGACTGACCGCTCCGGCGGAGGGCTGGCCGGGGCGTGGCGCCCGGTCAGCCCTCGTCGTCCGCGCCCCGCGGCCCGGCTGCGGGAAACTCGTCCAGCAGCGTGGTCACCTTCGGGCAGGCGGGCCGACTCGCGCGCCGGCCGCCGGCCGCGCTCGGGCGGGCGGCCGACGGCCGCCCCGGCCGGTCAGGCCGGGGTGGACACCGCCGGTTCGGTCGCCGGGCGGTCGGCGCCGGGCCGGGCCAGCAGCAGCGGGCCGACGGTGAGCACCAGGCAGGCCGCCGCCATCACCAGCAGCGCCGGGGCCAACCCGAACGCGGCCACCGACCAGCCGCCGAGCAGCGCCCCCACCGGCAGGCCGAGGAAGGCCACCGAGCCGGAGATGCCCAGCACCCGGGTCTGCAGGGACTCCGGCACCCGCTCGTAGAGGGCCGTGCCGAGCAGCGGGTTCACCGCCGCGATCGCCACCCCGGACAGGAACGTCACGGCGAGCACCACCACCAACTGGTCGCTGAGCGCGAGGGCCAGCAGCCGGGGCGCGCCGCTGAGCGCCAGCCCGAGCGCGAAGGTCGCCCGGCGGGGCAGCCGCGGCCCGGCGAGGGTGAAGAGCAGGTTGCCCAGCAGCGCCCCGGCGGAGAAGACGCCCAGCACCAGGCCGAAGCCGGCCGGATCGCCGAGCACCCGGCTCACCCAGAGCGGGATCCAGACCGCCACGCTGGCGTTGGCGAACATGTTCGAGGCCGAGACCACCACCAGCATGGTCAGCAGGGTCCGGTCGGTACGCAGGTAGCCGAAGCCACCGCGCAGGGCCTGCAGGTAGCTTTCCCGAGGGGCCGGGTTCGCCGGCGCGGGCGGGCGGACCAGCAGCCCGATCAGCAGCGCGCACGCCGCGAAGGTGGCCGCGTCGATCCAGATCGCCCGGGTCACCCCCACCCAGTCGATGAGCAGCCCGCCGAGCACCGCCCCGAACAGCGTCATGCCCCGGGCCAGCCCGTCGTAGGCGGAGGTGAGCCGGATCAGCGGCACCCCGGCCCGTTCGGCGGCGGGCTTGAACAGCACGTGCTTGACCCGGTCGCCGATGCCGCGCAGCCCGCCGGCCACCGCGACCAGCACCAGCAGCACCCCGAACCCGAGCCAGGGGGCCAGCGCCACCACCGCCATCGCCGCCGCGCTGGCCGCGTCCACGGTGACGGCGGTGCGCCGCACCCCGAACCGGTCCGCCCACGGGGTGGCCAGAGCGCTGGAAAGCATGTACGGCAGGGTCTCCGCCGCCGCGACCAGGCCCATCCGGGTCGGGCTCCCGGTGGTCTCCAGCACCAGCCAGGGAATGGCCACCACCGACACCCGGGTGCCCAGGTTGGACAGCAGGTCGGCACCGACCAGGGTGTACAGCTCCCGGCGCGGATTCACCCGCGGCTGCCGATCGCCGCGGCGTCGGCGTCGGCGTCGCCGGGATGCTCGGCGGCCTCGGCGGCGGCGGGGTGTGCGGCGGCGGGGTGTGCGGCGGCGTGCCGGGCGCGCAGGGCGCGCTTGTCCACCTTCGCCGAGCGGTTCAACGGCAGCGCGTCGACGAACTCCACCGCGCCCGGCGCCCAGGTCTCGCTCAGCTCCCGGGTGACCAGCGCGATCAGCTCGTCCCCGGTCACCGTGGCCCCCGGCGCGGGCACCACGTACGCGTACGGCAGCTCCCCGGCCACCGGGTCCGGCACGCCGATGACGGCGGCGGCGCGTACCTCGGGGTGGGCGGCGAGCACGTCCTCGATCGGGCGGGAGTAGATCGGCCAGCTCCGCTGCCGGGTGAGGATCCGGTCCTGGAGCCGGTCGACCAGGTAGAGGTAGCCGTCGGCGTCCAGGTGGCCGATGTCGTGGGTCCGCACCCAGCCGTCGACCAGCGTCTCCGCGGTCAAGTCGGGCTGGCCGTGGTAGCCGGCGAAGCTGAGTTTGGTGCGCGCCCACACCTCGCCGTCCTCGCCGGGCGGCAGCACCCGGCCGTCGGCGTCGCGGATCTCCACCGTCACGTCCCCGTACGGCCGGCCGCAGGAGCGCAGCCGCTCCGGGTGCTCCGGGTCGTCGGTGAGCCCGGGCAGCGCGCAGATCACCACCGCCTCGCTGAGCCCGTACACGATCCGCAGGCACGGGCCGAAGCGGGCGATCGCCTGCCGCAGCCGGGCGGGCGCGGCCGGCCCGGCGCCCACGTTGAACATGAACATGGCGGAGAAGTCCGCGCCGTCCAGGGCGGGATGGTCGAGCACCTCGTAGAGCATCGGCGGGGTGACGAAGGTGGAGGTGAGTCGTTCGGCGTCCACGGTCCGGATGAACGCCTCCGGATCCCACTGCTCGCGCAGGAAGAGCACGCCGCCGGTGAAGAGATTGAACAGGGTGGTGATCTGGCCACTGGCCAGCCATATCGGCGAGTGCGACAGGTGCCGCAGCAGCGGGAAGCCGGCCGCCCGGAAGTCGGCGGCCAGGGCGAGGATCTGGCGGTAGAAGCTCTCCCGGTGGTGCACCAGCTTCGGGGTGCCGGTGGTGCCGCTGGTCTGCAGGAACGACTCCGGCGCCGGCACCTCGACGGGCTGCTCCGCCGGCACGCACCCGGGCGCGACGGCGAGGTCCGGCCCGGGGTCGGGGGCGGTGAGGTCCGGCCCGGCGCCGCCGGGCCCGAGGCAGAGCACCGGTACGCCGGCCAGCCCGGCGGCGATCTCCGCGCCGAGCGAGTCCGCGGCGCGCGGGTCGTGGACGAAGGCGTCCGGGCGGGCCAGGGCGACGAACTCGTCGACCTCCCGCCGCGAGGTCACCGGGGCAATCCACATGCTCCGGCAGCCCAACAGGTGCAGCGCCAGCTGGAGCAGCGGCCCCTCGACGGTGTTGCCGAGCATCACCAGCACCGCGGCACCGGGCCGTACGCCGTGCCGCCGCAGCGCGTCCGCCAGGCCGCGCACCTCGGCGGCGACCTGGGGGTAGGTCAGCCGGCGGCCGCCACCCACCAGTGCCTCCCGGTCGCCGAACCGGGCGAACAGCTCCAGTGCCTCGTGCACATAGTTCGGCCGATCAGTCAACGTACCGCCCCCATCGTGATCCGCCGGCGGCCGGCGGACCGCCGAGGGCGGCGCCACGACGACCGTCGAGAACTGCGTCCGGGCAGGTCGGAGCCGGGACGCGGCGACAGGTGGCAGGGTCGGCGACCGCACCGCCGCCGACCTCGAGCCTAGGCACCGGAGGTCCGGTGGGGACAGAGCCGAACGGTGTCCGCCGGCACCCCGAAGACATTCGATCATGTCGATCAGGTTGATTGACGGTCGTCACGGCCGGCGGCTAGTTTCCGGACCATCGTCCGGGTGGTGCCGTCGATCGCGCCGCGCCCCGGGCCGCCAACCATGGAGGTTCGATGACCCCGAAGAGATGGCACGTCATAGCTTCCGCCGCGGCACTGCTGATCGCCGGTGCCCCGGCCGTAACCGCGAGCGCCGGTCCCGCCGACACCGACAGTGCCCGCACCGGGCGTACGGAGTGGGCGGGGAGCTGGGCCGCCGCGGTGACCCGTGGGAACACCGTCGGCCTGACCAACACCGGCCTCAACAACCAGAGCATCCGGATGACCGTGCACACCTCGGTGGGCGGGGACCGGCTCCGGGTCCGGCTGACCAACCTCTACGGCGAGCAGGCCGTGAAGGTCGGGCACGCCACCATCGCCCGCCCCGACACCGCCACCGTCGACGACCGGTCCGACATCGACCCGGCCACCCTGCACGAGCTGACCTTCAACGGCGCCTCCTCGGCCACCATCAACAGGGGCGCCGAACTGCTCAGCGACCCGGTGGGCTTCCGGGTCCGGGAGCAGGAGGAACTGGTCGTCACCCTGTACTTCCCGGTGCTGACCGGGCCGGTCACCTTCCACGGTCAGTCCCGGGCCACCAACTTCATCGGCGCCAACGATCTGGCCACCGCGGCGGACGGCGCGGGCTTCACGATCAAGCCCGACTGCTGCTGGATGTTCCTGTCCGGGATCGACGTGGAGCGCCGGCTCAGCCCCGGCGCGGTGGTCGTCTTCGGTGACTCGATCGCCGACGGCAACGGCAGCACGGTCAACGCCAACAAGCGTTGGCCGGACCTGCTCGCCGACCGGCTCATCGACTCCCGTCCCGAGGTGCGCACCCCGGGCGTGCTGAACCTGAGCCTGGCCGGCAACCGGCTCAACCACGAGGGCCCGGAGCCGGGCGCGGGTGGCTTCCCCGGCTACTACGAGCTGGGCCCGAACGCCCTGGCCCGGCTCAACGAGGACGTCTTCCCGCAGACCGGGGTGCGCACCCTCGTCACCCACCTGGGCATCAACGACATCTGGATGAACGGCGACAGCGCGGAGAGCATCATCGCCTCGCTGCGGCAGATCAACCAGCAGGCCAAGGCCCGCGGCCTGACCAGCCTGGTCGGCACTCTCACCCCGTACGAGGGCAACGGTGGCCCGGGGGTGTGGACGCCGGAGAAGGAGGCCACCCGGCAGGCGGTGAACACCTGGCTGCGCGGCCCGGGCGCGAAGGAGTTCGACGGGTTGATCGACTTCGACGAGGTGCTGCGCGACCCCGGGCACCCCAGCCGGCTGCTGCCGGCGTACGACTCGGGCGACCACATCCACCCGAACGACACCGGCAACCAGGCGATGGCGAACGCCGTACCGCTGAAGTTGCTCGGCCTGTGACACCGGTGGGGCGGCGTGGACCTCACGCCGCCCCGCCACCGATCCTGGGGAGGAACGAGTGGACGTCGACCAGATCCTGACCGGCCTGTACAGCGAGCAGGGCCGGCAGGACCCCTACCCGTGGTACGCGGCGCTGCACGAGCACGGGCCGATCAGTGCCGTCCCGACCCGCGCCGAACACAGCACCATCACCGCCGTGGCCGGCGGGTACGACCTGGTCGACCAGGTGCTGCGCGACCCCGGCTGGTACAAGGGCGCCCCGCCCGGCTGGCAGGAGCAGGAGATCCTGCGCACCTTCCTGTCCTCGATGATGTTCACCAACCCACCCGACCACACCCGGATGCGAGCCGTCTTCGCCAAGACGTTCACCCCGCGCCGGCTGGGCGCGCTGGAGCCGGTGATCGTCCGGGTCGTCGAGGAACGGCTGGACCGGATGGCCGAGGCCGGCGCCGACGGCGGCGAGGTGGACTTCGTCGCCGACTTCGCGTACCCGGTCCCGGCGCTGGTGATGGCCGAGTTCATCGGCCTGCCCCAGGCGGACCTGGCCTGGTACCGGCAGCGGGTCGACTGGATCGACGAGTACATGGACGTCGCCGGCAAGACCCCGGAACGGGTGGCCCGGGCCAACCAGGCCGCCGAGGAGCTGCGCGCCTACTACCGGGACCTCATCGCCCACCGGCGCCGGCAGCCCGGCGAGGACCTGATCAGCGGCCTGGTCGAGGTGCTGGACGCCGGCGGCGTGGAGCTGACCGAGGAGGAGTTGATCAGCAACCTGATCGTGCTGTTCAACGCCAGCTTCGTCACCACCGTCTATATGTTCAGCAACGGCCTGCCGCTGCTCCTGGCCCACCCCGACGTGGTCGCCGCGCTGCCCGGCGACGACGCCCTCGCCCGGGGCTGCGTGGACGAGGTGCTGCGGATGGAGAGCCCGGTGCACTTCCTGGCCCGTTCCGCGCCCGAGGACACCGAACTGGGCGGGGTGCCGGTCAAGCGGGACGAGAACCTGCTGCTGCTGGTCGCCGCCGCCAACCGGGACCCGGCCCGCTTCCCCGACCCGGACCGGTTCGACCCGCACCGGCCCGGCCCGCCCTCCCTCGCCTTCGGCGTGGGGCTGCACTTCTGCCTCGGCTCGGCGGTGTCGAAGCTGGAGGGGCGGCTCGCCCTGCCCCGGCTCTTCGCCCGCTTCCCCCGCCTGGCGGTCACGCAGCCGTTCACGTACAGCGGGAGCCTGTTCCTGCGCGGCATCGACAAGCTTTTCGTCAGCACCGGCAACCGGGAGCACTGATGGCACTCGACCCGCAGGTGGTCGCGTGGCGGGCGGCGCGGAAGGCCGCCGGCACCGCGCCGCTCTACACCCAGACCCTGGCGGAGGCCCGCGCCGCCGACCTCGCCGCGATCCGCGCCGGCGCCGGCGCGGTCGAGCCGGTCGGAGAGGTACGCGACACGCACGTGCCCGGCCCGGGCGGGCCGCTGCCGGTACGCATCCACCGGCCGGTCGGCGACGGCCCGCTGCCCACCCTGGTCTACTTCTTCGGCGGCGGCTGGACGCTGGGCAGCGTGGACACCGCCGACGGGATCTGCCGCCGGCTGGTCAACGCCACGCCCTGCCAGACGGTGACCGTCGGCTACCGGCTGGCCCCCGAGCACCGTTTCCCGGCGGCGGTGGACGACGGCCACGCCGCGCTGCGCTGGCTGGCCGCACACGCCGACGAGTACCGGGTCGACCCGGACCGGCTCGCGGTCGGCGGGGACAGCGCCGGCGGCAACCTGGCCGCCGCGGTGACCCTGCTGGCCCGCGCCGACGGCGGCCCCCGGCTCGCCGCCCAGCTGCTGGTCTACCCGAACACCGACCAGCGGCCCGGCCCGGCGCCGGCCGGTGACGAGGACCCGCTGCTGTTCAACCGGCACTCCGTGGCGTGGTACCGGCGGCACTACCTGGCCGACCCCGCAGTCGCCGCCCACCCGCTGGCCTCACCGCTGCTCGCCGAGGACCTGTCCGGGCTGCCCCCGGCGCTGGTCATCACCGCCGAGCACGACCCGCTGCGCGACGAGGGGGAGCGGTACGCCGCGCGGCTGCGGGAGGCCGGGGTCCCCACCGAGCTGACCCGGTACGACGGGATGATCCACGGGTTCTTCGCCATGCCGGGCGTGTTCGACGCCGGGCGGCGGGCGCAGGAGCAGGCGGCGGCCTTCCTGCGGCGACGGTTCGGGACGGACCCGGTCGGCTCGACGGCCGGGGCGGCGACGGTCGGGCCGGACCATGGCTGACCCGAGTGACGGCCTGGCCGTGGGCTCCCGGCCAGCGTCGCCCGGACCGGACCGATCCGCCCCGCCGGCCCCGGCGGACGGGACAGCCGTCGCGGAACCGGTGGCCCCGACCGGGCCGGTGCCGGCCGCGGGTGGCTCGACCATCGGCTTCGTCCCGCCGGCCTGCCTGGCCGACTTCGCCGAGCTGGCCCGGGCCGTGCTGCCCGCCGAGGTGTGGGACTTCGTGGCCGGCGGCAGTGGCACCGAGAGCACCCTCGCGGCCAACCGGGCCGCTCTGGACCGGGTGGCGGTGCTGCCCCGGGTGCTGACCGGCGTGGACCGCCCGCGCACCGACGCCACGCTGCCCGGCGGGGCGTACGCCATGCCGGTGGCGGTCGCGCCGATGGCGTACCAGAAGCTGCTGCACCCGGACGGGGAGCCGGCCCTGGCCGCTGCCGCCCGGGTGGCCGGGGTGCCCTACGTGGCGAGCACGCTGAGCAGCACGCCGATCGAGGAGATCGCCGCGGCCGGCGGCACGGTCTGGTTCCAGCTCTACTGGCTGCGCGAGCGCGGCCTGGTGGCCGAGCTGCTGGACCGGGCGCACGCCGCCGGCTGCACCGCCCTGATGGTCACCGTCGACGTGCCGGTCCTCGGCCGGCGGCTGCGCGACGTCCGCAACGGATTCGCCCTGCCGCCGCACGTCACCGCGGCGAACCTGCCCCGCGGCCGGGACGACCTGGCTCACCAGGGCACACCCGGGGTGTCCGCGGTCGCCGTGCACACCGGCGCCGTCTTCGCTCCGGCGCTGAGCTGGGCCGACCTGGCCTGGCTGCGGGAGCGTACCCCGCTGCCGCTGCTGGTCAAGGGGGTCCTCGACCCGCGCGACGCGGTCCGCGCGGCCGAGGTCGGCGCGGACGCGGTCGTGGTCTCCAACCACGGCGGCCGGCAGCTCGACGGCGCCCCGGCCTCCGCCACCGCGCTGCCCGAGGTGGTCGCGGCGGTGGGGGAGCGCTGCGCGGTGCTGCTGGACAGCGGCGTACGCAGCGGCACGGACGTGCTGCGCGCCCTCGCGCTCGGCGCGGCCGGCGTACTGGTCGGCCGGCCGTTGCTCTGGGCCCTGGCGTCCGGTGGCCGGGCCGGCGCCGAGGCGGCCCTGGCGCTGCTCGCCACCGAGCTGCGCGACGCGCTCACCCTGACCGGCTGCGCCGATCCGGCGGCGGCGCGGCACCTGCGCACTCGCCCGGGAGGTTGACGTGGAGTCGGTGGACCTGACCGTCGCCGCCCTGCACCGCAGCGTCGACGACCCCGCGTTGAACTCGATGAACTTCCTCAACGAGGTGGCGCAGCACTACCCGGACGCGGTCTCGCTCGCCGCCGGCCGGCCGTACGAGGAGTTCTTCGACTCCGCCGAGCTGCACCGGCACCTGGACACCTTCCGCCGGCACCTGGCGGACGACCTCGGACTGAGTCCCGCCCAGGTCGACCGCACGCTGCTCCAGTACGGCCGGACAAAGGGGATCGTGCACCACCTGATCGCCCGCAACCTCGCCGTGGACGAGCAGATCACCGTCGACCCGGAGGCGATCGTGGTGACCGTCGGCTGCCAGGAGGCGATGTTCCTGGTGCTGCGGGCGCTGCGGGCCGGGCCGGAGGACGTGCTGCTCGCCGTCGCCCCCACGTACGTCGGGCTGACCGGCGCGGCCCGCCTGGTCGACCTGCCGGTGCGCCCGGTGGCCGACGGCCCGGACGGGATCGACCTCGCCGACCTGCGCGCGCAGCTGCGCCGGGCCCGGGCCGAGGGGCTGTGCCCGCGCGCCTGCTACGTGATGCCCGACTTCGCCAACCCCTCCGGGGTCAGCATGGACCCGGCCCAGCGGCGGCGGCTGCTCGACCTCGCCGCCACCGAGGACCTGCTGCTGATCGAGGACAACCCGTACGGCCTCTTCCCGGCCGGAGGCGCCGACCGAACACCCACGCTCAAGGCGCTGGACACCCGGCGGCGGGTGGTCTACCTCGGGTCGTTCGCCAAGACCGTGCTGCCGGGCGCCCGGGTCGGCTACGTGGTCGCCGACCAGCGGGTGGCCGGCTCAGACGGGACCGTCGGCCCGCTCGCCGACCAACTCGCGAAGATCAAGAGCATGATCACCGTGAACACCTCGCCGATCGCCCAGGCGGTGATCGGCGGGGCGCTGCTGGCCCACGACTGCTCGCTGGTCGCGGCGAACGTCCGGGAACGGGCCGCGTACGCCCGCAACCTGCGGCACATGGTCGACGGGCTGGCCCGCCGCTTCCCGGCCGGTGGTCCGGTGCGATGGAACGTGCCGGCCGGCGGCTTCTTCGTGGTGGTGACCGTGCCGTTCGCCGTGGACGACGCGCTGCTGCACCGCTCGGCCCGTGAGTACGGGGTGCTCTGGACCCCGATGGCCCACTTCTACGACGACGGCGCGCCGGTGAACGCGCTGCGGCTGTCGGTCAGCGCGGTCACCCCGGAGCAGATCGACCAGGGGCTGGACCGGCTCGCCGCGCTGGTCACCGACGAGTTGGCCGTACCGACCGCGCCAGCTCGGCGGCCCGCCCCGGCGTGACGCCGCAGGGTCGCCGGTGCGCCACCCCCCGTGTTCCCGGTCGCCGGCTCGACCGTAGATAATGGACGGATGGTTGCCTGGGAGTACGCGCTGCTGGTCCGCCGCTATCAGGGGCAGGGCCGCAATTTCCATGTCTCGTTCGTCTGGTACGGCCCGGACGGGTCGCGGACCGACGTGACCGCGTACGGCGACACCGCGATCGCGCACCTCAACCGGGTCGGCCGGGACGGCTGGGAGCTGGTCTCCGCCGCCGAGGACGTGAACAACGTCCAGGGCAGCACCGAAGTCCACCGCTACCACCTCAAGCGCCCCCTGCGCTGACGGCCCCTCAGCCGATCATGGAGTTGTGGCGGGGGCGGTAAGCCGCAAAATCGGCTGTGCCCGGCACCACAACTCCATGATCGACACGGTCAGCCGAGGTCGACTGCGGGGTAGAGGGGGAAGTTGGTCAGCAGGTCGCTGGCCTGCTTGCTCACCTTGTCGGCCAGGGCCGGGTCGAGCACGTACTTCGCCTTGGAGGGGGTCCCGTCCGGGTTCGACCCGGGCGTGGTCTGGTTGAGCACGGTGTGGATCAGCTCGGCGGTGGCGTCCATCTCGGCGGTGCCGAGGCCCCGGGTGGTCAGCGCCGGGGTGCCGATCCGGATGCCGGAGGTGTACCAGGCGCCGTTCGGGTCCTGCGGCACGGAGTTGCGGTTGGTCACGATGCCCGAGTCGAGCAGCGCCTGCTCGGCCTGCCGGCCCGTGAGGCCGTACCCGGAGACGTCGATCAGCACCAGGTGGTTGTCGGTGCCACCGGTGACCAGCTTCGCGCCCCGGCGCAGCAGCCCCTCGGCGAGCGCCTGGGCGTTGGCGACGATGCGCTGCGCGTAGTCGGCGAACTCGGGGCGGCGGGCCTCGGCGAGGGCGACCGCCTTGGCGGCCATCACGTGCGGCAGCGGGCCGCCGAGCACCATCGGGCAGCCCCGGTCGACCTGGTCGGCCAGCTCCGGGCCGCAGAGCACCAGGCCGCCGCGCGGGCCGCGCAGCGACTTGTGGGTGGTGGTGGTGACGATGTGGGCGTGCGGCACCGGGTCGAAGTCGCCGGTGAAGACCTTGCCCGCGACCAGGCCGGCGAAGTGCGCCATGTCGACCATGAAGGTGGCGCCGACCTCGTCGGCGATCTCCCGCATGATCCGGAAGTTGACCTTCCGGGGGTACGCCGAGTAGCCGGCGACCAGGATCAGCGGCTTGAACTCCCGAGCCGCCTCGGCGACCTTGTCGTAGTCGACCAGCCCGGTGGCCGGGTCGGTGCCGTAGCTGCGCTGGTCGAACATCTTGCCGGAGATGTTCGGCCGGAAGCCGTGGGTCAGGTGGCCGCCGGCGTCCAGCGACATGCCGAGCATCCGCTGGTTGCCCAGCTCCCGGCGCAGCGCGAACCAGTCCGCCTCGGTCAGCTCGTTGACCTGGCGTACCTGGGCCTTCTTCAGGGCCGGGGACTCCACCCGGTCGGCCAGGATCGCCCAGAAGGCGACCAGGTTGGCGTCGATGCCGGAGTGCGGCTGCGCGTACGCGTGGGCCGCGCCGAACAGCTCCCGGGCGTGCTCGGCGGCGAGCGCCTCGACGGTGTCCACGTTCTGGCAGCCCGCGTAGAAGCGGCGGCCGACGGTGCCCTCGGCGTACTTGTCGCTGAACCAGTTGCCCATCGCCAGCAGCGTGGCGGGGGAGGCGTAGTTCTCGCTGGCGATGAGCTTGAGTGACTCGCGCTGGTCGGCCAGCTCCGCCCCGATGGCGTCCGCCACCCGCGGCTCGACGGCGCGGATCACCTCGAGCGCGCTGCGGAAGGCGGTGGATTCGGCGTTCAGCGACATGAGACCTCCTGATGACGTGCGGAAGGCCCAGGCGCTCGGCATGCGTCCTCGTGACGGGACCGCTCCCCGATGGTGCTCCATCCCATGCGCCAGTCACGGCCCGCGCCGATCCTACCGGGTACGCCGCAGCCCGCCCGGCGCACCTCCGGCCGTCCGGGTGGGTCACGTGGGGCTGCTCAGGCCGTCACGGCGTCCAGCGACTTCTTGAGCGCCTTCGGGGCGGTCGGGGTCTTCGGCGCCTTGCGGCGCAGCTCGATCATGCGCTGGCCGATCTCCTGCAGCTGGTTACGCCCGAGCGCCTCGCGCACCGTGGGGAACCACTCCTCCTCTTCCTCCTGGATGTGGTGCAGCACGCTCTCGATCAGCACCGTCGTCTTGGCGTTGTACCGCTCGTCGTCCGGGGCCATGGTGAAGAGCTCGAGGCAGAGCACGTCCGCGACGTGGTGCTCCTCGTACGACTCCAGGACGTCGTCCTCGACGTCCGGCACGAGCCGGCGGACCTCCGGGTACATCACCTCGTTCTCGAGGTAGGTGTGCACCGTCAGCGCCTCGATGATCTGCCTGACCAGCTTCTTCCGCTCGCTCGGCGGGGCCTCCTCGGCGTCCTGGAACGCCTTGAACAGGCGGCGCATCTCGGCGTGGTCCTCTTTCAGCAGGACGATGGCATCGGTGGACACCGGTGACCTCCTCGAGTCGGCTGGTGCCGCCACCCGTACCCGCGCGAGGACCTGCACAAACAGCAGGACGGGGCCCGGCGTGGGAACGCCGGACCCCGTCGCTGGTGGTGCGGGTGTTACTTGACCGCGTTGTACGCGTCGACCATGCCGAAGCCGTAGAACCCGTTACGCGCACCGCCGGAGCAGGTCGCCTCGTAGGTGTTCGCGTTGTTCGGCCACAGCGGCGTCGGGTTGTAGACGCCCGCCGGGCAGGACTGGGCCACGGCCGTGCGCTCCAGGAACGACGACAGCTGGCCCGGGGTCATCCCCGGGTGCGCCGACAGAGCCAGCGCCGCGACACCGGTGGCGTGCGGGCCGGACATCGACGTGCCCTGCTTGTACCCCCACCCGTTGGTCCGGGTGGCGGTGTTGAAGGTGGTCGACAGGATGGCGTCGGTGCTGGTCGAGCGCGCACCCTGGGTGCGGACCCGGCTGTCGCCACCCGGCGCCGTCACGTCGATCACGCCCTGGCCGTACGAGGAGTAGTAGCTCTTCTCCCCGGTCGGGCCCACCGCACCGACGGTCACCACGCCCGGGGCCTCGGCCGGCAGGTCGAGGCAGGCGTTGGTGAGGTTCTCGCGGTTCTCCGGAGTCCCGTTGTTCGGGCTCTCCGTGTCGGTGATCTTGTGAGCGAGGTCGTAGTTCGAGTTACCCGCGGACGCGATGTTCAGCACGCCCTTGGACTGCGAGTAACGGATCGCTCGCTGCACCGCCTGCCACACCGGACGCTGGCGCGCGTCGTTGCGGCAGTTCAGCTCCCACGGGTCGATGTAGTAGCTGTTGTTGGTCAGCTGGAACCCGTGGTCGGCGGCCCACATGAACCCGCAGACCGCGGCCTCCGGGAAGATGTAGCCGTCGTTGTTGACGACCTTGACCGCCGCCACCTTCACCCCCGGCGCGATGCCGGTGACGCCGACGCCGTTGACGGCGGCGGCGATGGTGCCGGCCACGTGGGTGCCGTGGTCGGAGTTGGTCGGGTTCCAGGCCGCCTCGGTGGTGTCGGTGGCACCGCCGATGCAGGACACGCTCTTGTCCTTGGCGATCTGGGTGGCCAGGTCGGGGTGGGTGCTGGAGATGCCGCTGTCCAGCACGCCCACGACCACGTTCGGGCTTCCGGTGGTGATCGCGTGGGCCTGCGGGACGTGGATCATGTCCATGTCCCACTGGTCGCGGTAGCGCGGCTCCTTGGTCGGGTCGCCGGTGGCCTCGGCGACCTCGGCCGCGGAAACCTCCACGGTCTCGCCCTCGTCGAGGGCGGTGCCCAGGCCGGCGGTGGCCGCGACCGACTCGACGCCCGCGCCCGCCACCTGGGTGGCGAAGTTCGGGTTGGTCGAGCGGACGACGAGCACGCCGATCTGGTCGTAGCTGGCCACCACGGTGCCGTTGGCGGCCGCCACGCGGGCGGCGGCCTTGTCGGTCTTGCCGCCCTGCGGGGCGAGGACCAGGAACGTGGTCTCCGGTCCGGCCGCCGCGGCCGGCGCCAACCCGCCGGTGAGGGCGAGGCCGACGCCGAGCGTCACCACGGACGCGGCGGCGAGTGTCTTGCGACGCAGGTTCTTCACACAGACTCCCAGGGGGTGATCCAGCCGACCCCACTGCCTGGCGGGAAGCGGGCCGGCGGAAAACGAGCAGGTTGCTCGTTTTCCGGGGTTCAGCGTAGGGATGTGGTGTTGTGTTACACACAGCCGAACGGATGAACAACAACCGTCAGACGGTGGCGAACGTCCCGGTGGCTCGTCCAGCGGCTACGGAGGGTAGCCGTGGACGGGCCGGCCGGGCGGGGCGTGAACCGTCCGTAGCCGGGTAAGCGCTGGGCGACCGGAGTCGAGACACGGGGAGGTTCATGTCGTGGCCACGATGACCAAGGAACAGCTGAGCCCGGTGCGGGACAAGAACTACGACCTGATCCACACGGTGCAGATGTCGTTGGAGAACATCTACCGGATGGACACCTACATCGCCGACGCGGACGCGCGCGGCGACACCGAGCTCGCCAACTGGTTCCGCAAGATCCAGGAGAACAACCGCAAGGCCGGTGACCAGGGCAAGCAGATGCTCATGACGCGCATGCAGCAGGAAGGCCGCTGAGCACCCGCAGCCGCGACTTCGGCACCGTCCGGATCGTCGGCGCACCGACGGCCGCTGCCCCGACCGGGGCAGCGGCCGTCCCATTCGATGGCGCACAATGTCTCGTCCGCCACGACGGGATGGAGCCATCGATGACGGTCCTCAAGGGGCTGCGGGAAGCCCTGGTGCTGTTGGTGATCGCGCTGGTGGCGGTCGCGGTCGCGGCCGGCGTCTGGGTCGCGGTGTCCGGTGGTGACTTCGTCGCCCGGTTCGGCATCTCCCTGATCGTCGTCGGGGCGCTGCTGGGGGTCACCGGCGACCTGACGCTGAGCCGGGTGGGCATGCTCGGCGCCCGGGCCACCTTCGGGCTCGCACCCGAGCGGGAGACCGGGGGCGGCGGCCGGGTCCTCACCGGTGTCGGGATCTTCCTGTTCGTCGGGCTCCCGCTCGTCGTCGTGGGCATCACGCTGATCTCCTGACCCGCGCCGCGGTGCGATGGGCGACCGGGCGGCCCGTCGCCCGCTACCGTGTGGGGCGTGGCGACCACGGCGGCCGAGGAGATCCGGGTCGGGCAGCGGGTGGTCCGCGTGTCCAGCCCCGACAAGCCCTACTTCCCGGAGCGGGGGCTGACCAAGCTCGATGTGGTCCGCTACTTCCTCGCCGTCGGCGACGGCATCCTGCGCGCCCTGCGTGACCGGCCGACCATGCTGGAGCGGTGGCCGCGGGGCGTGTTCGAGGGCGCGAAGATCGCCACCCGGCAGGACAACCGCGGCGACGCGTTCTACCAGAAGCGGCTACCGGCCGGGGCACCCGACTGGGTACGGACCGCACACATCACCTTCCCGAGCGGCCGGACGGCCGACGAGGTGGCCCCGAGCGAGTTGGCCGTGGTCGTGTGGGCGGCCAACCTGGGCACCCTGCGGTTCCACCCCTGGCCGGTCTCGGCCGGCGACGTGGAGCACCCGGACCAGCTCCGCATCGACCTGGACCCGATGCCGGGCGTGGACTTCGCCCAGGTGGTCCCGGTCGCCCACGAGGTGCGGGCGTTCCTCGACGAGCTGGGGCTGACGGGCTACCCGAAGACCACCGGCGGCCGGGGCATCCACATCTACCTGTCCATCGAGCCGAGGTGGAGCTTCGGCGACTGCCGGCGGGCGGTGCTCGCGCTGGGCCGGGAGATGCAGCGCCGGCGACCCGACCTGGTGACCACCACCTGGTGGCGGGAGCAGCGGGACCGGCCGGTCTTCGTCGACTACAACCAGATGGCCCGCGACCACACGATGACCTCGGCGTACTCGATCCGGCCCACCCCGCGTGCCCTGGTCTCCGCTCCGCTGGACTGGTCGGAACTGGACGACGCGCGGCCGGAGGACTTCGACGTGCTGAGCCTGCCCGCCCGCTTCGCCGAGCGGGGCGACCCGCACGCCGGCCTCGACGGCCGCCGGTTCTCCCTGGCGCCGCTGCTGGAACTGGCCGACCGGGAGGGCCTGGAGCCCCCGCCCGAACGCTGACACCTACGGCCAGGGGCTCTGTGCCCCGTCGAACTCCTCGAAGACCAGCCAGGTACGGGTCGACAGCACCCCGGCGATGCTCTGCACCCGGTCGAGCACCACGTCCCGCAGCGTGGCGTTGTCCGGTGCCCGCACCAGGGCCAGCACATCGTGCTCGCCGCTGAGCAGCGCCACGTGTTCGACGTAGCGCACCCGGGCCAGCTCGGCCGACACCTCGCGCCAGGTGTTCTGCTCGATGGTCAGCGCCAGGTACGCCGACGTGCCCAGCCCGGCCGGCTCCGGTGCCACCCGGGCCCGGAAGCCGGTGATCACCCCGTCCCGGACCAGCCGCTCCACCCGCGCGTACGCGTTCGTGCGGGACACGTGGACGCGTTCGGCCAGCGTACGGATGGAGAGCCGGCCGTCGCGGACCAGCTCCCGCAGGATCCGTCGATCGACCTCGTCGAGGGGCCCGGCCGAACGTCCCGTTCCGCCCGCCGTGCCCGCTGCGGCCCCGGTCTCTTGGCTCATCAAGCCCTCTTCTCCGTGCTATTCGTCCCGCGTTCATCCCGGATGTTGAGTCAATCATCCGACGGCAGGAGCATAGGGCCACCACACGTCCAGGAGGTCCCGCAGTGACGACCACACCCCAGGCGGTCCGCAGGGCATCCCCCCGCACCCGCCGGAAGGCCACCCCGGCCGCCCCCGACCCGTCGGCCGGACTGCTGCCGCAGGCCGAGCCGGTCCGACTGCTGAACCCGGACGGCACCCCGCTGCCGGCCCGCGAGGACTACCCGGAGCCGCCGGTCGAGGCGCTGCGCGAGATGTACCGCCGGATGGTCGTCGGCCGCCGCTTCGACGTGCAGGCGACCGCGCTGACCAAGCAGGGCCGCCTCGCCGTCTACCCGTCCTCCCGGGGGCAGGAGGCGTGCCAGGTCGGCGGCGTCCTGGCGCTGCGCGACACCGACTGGGTCTTCCCGACCTACCGCGAGTCGATGGCGCTGACCGCCCGGGGCATCGACCCGGTCGAGGTGCTCACCCTGCTGCGCGGCGACTGGCACTGCGGGTACGACGCGGCCGCCCGGCACACCGCGCCGCAGTGCACCCCGCTCGCCACCCAGTGCGTGCACGCCGCCGGCCTGGCCTACGGCGAGTCGTACCAGGGGCGGGACACCGTGGCGCTGGCCTTCATCGGCGACGGCGCCACCAGCGAGGGCGACTTCCACGAGGGGGTCAACTTCGCCGCCGTCTTCAAGGCCCCGGTCGTCTACTTCGTGCAGAACAACAAGTACGCGATCAGCGTGCCGCTGTCCCGGCAGACCGCCGCGCCGAGCCTGGCGTACAAGGGCGTCGGCTACGGCGTGCCGAGCGACCAGGTCGACGGCAACGACCCGGTGGCCGTGCTCGCGGTGCTCACCCGGGCGGTGGAGCACGCCCGGTCGGGCAAGGGGCCGTTCCTGGTCGAGGCGCACACCTACCGGATGGAGCCGCACACCAACGCGGACGACCAGACCCGCTACCGGGACGCCGAGGAGGTCGAGGCGTGGCGGGACCGCGACCCGATCGCCCGGCTGGAGGCGTACCTGCGTGACCGGGGCGTGCTGGACGACGCCGCGGTCGCCGTGATCGCCGACGAGGCCGAGGCGTACGCCGCCGCGCTGCGGGACCGGATGAACGCCCAGCCGGCGGTCGAACCGCTCAGCCTCTTCGACCACGTGTACGCCGAGCCGACCCCGCAGCTGGTCGAGCAGCGCGAGCAGGTCCGTGCCGAGCTGGCCGCCGCCCGCGAAGAGGAGGGGGACGCCTGATGGCCACCATGACCATGGCGAAGGCGCTCAACGCCGCGCTCGCCGACGCGATGCTGGACGACGAGCGGGTGGTCGTCTTCGGCGAGGACGTCGGGCAGCTCGGCGGCGTCTTCCGGATCACCGACGGGCTGCAGGCCCGGTTCGGCGACAAGCGCTGCTTCGACACCCCGCTCGCCGAGGCCGGCATCGTCGGCTTCGCCGTCGGCCTGGCCATGTCCGGGCTGCGGCCGGTGGTCGAGATGCAGTTCGACGCGTTCGCGTACCCGGCGTTCGAGCAGATCGCCTCGCACGTGGCGAAGCTGCGCAACCGCACCCGGGGCGCGCTCAGCGTGCCGATCGTCATCCGTGTGCCGTACGCCGGCGGGATCGGTGGCGTCGAGCACCACTGCGACTCCTCCGAGGCGTACTACGCGCACACCCCCGGCCTGAAGGTGGTCACCCCGGCCACCGTCGAGGACGCGTACTCGCTGCTGCGCGAGGCGATCGAGGACCCGGACCCGGTCGTGTTCATGGAGCCGAAGAAGCTCTACTTCTCCAGCGCCGAGGCGGAACTGCCGGCCCGTACCGCACCGTTCGGCACGGCCGTGGTGCGCCGGGCGGGCACCGACGCCACCCTGGTGGCGTACGGCCCGGCGGTGCCGGTGGCGCTGGAGGCGGCCGAGGCCGCCCGCGAGGAGGGCTGGGACCTGGAGGTCGTCGACGTGCGCAGCATCGTGCCGTTCGACGACGCCACGGTCACCGCGTCGGTGCGCAGGACCGGCCGGTGCGTGGTGATCCAGGAGGCGCAGGGCTTCGCCGGCGTCGGCGCGGAGATCGCCGCCCGGGTGCAGGAGCGCTGCTTCCACGCGTTGCACGCCCCGGTGCTGCGGGTGGCCGGCCTGGACATCCCGTACCCGGCGCCGATGCTCGAGCACACCCACCTGCCGTCGGTGGACCGGGTGCTGGACACCGTCGCCCGGCTGCAGTGGGACGACCAGCCCGACTCCCGCTGGGTGGCGGCATGAGCACCACGATCGGCACCCGGGACTTCCTCCTGCCCGACCTGGGCGAGGGGTTGAGCGAGGCGGAGATCGTCGAGTGGCGGGTCGCCGTCGGCGACGTGGTCACCGTGGACCAGACCGTGGTCGAGGTGGAGACCGCGAAGGCGGTCGTCGACGTGCCCTGCCCGTACGCCGGTCGGGTCGTCGCCCTGCACGGCGCGGCGGGTGAGGTCCGCCCGGTCGGCCAGCCGCTGATCACCATCGCCCCGCTCGACGGCGCGGGCGGGGACGATCCGCACGCCACCTACCGCGAGGAGGAGCGGGCCGGCTCCGGCAACGTCCTGATCGGGTACGGCACCGGGCACGGCGGCTCCGGGCGGCGGCGTCGCCGGCCCCGGTCGGCCTCGGCCCCGGAGCCCACCGCCACCGCGCCGGCCCCGGCCGGCCCGGCCCCGATCGTCGGGTCGCCGGCCGCCGGAGGCACCCCGGCGGCCGGCGGTCCGGCCGTGGCCACGGGGCACCCGGCCGGCCCGGTCCTGGTCATCTCGCCGATCGTCCGCCGGCTGGCCCGGGAACGCGGCGTGGACCTGGCCTCGCTGCGGGGCACCGGGCCCGGCGGGGTGATCCGCCGCGCCGACGTGGAAGGGGCGGCGGCCGCCCCGGCCGCGCGGCTCGCCAGCGTGCCGGACGCCCCCGAGGCGCACGTGGGGCTCGCCCCCGCGGGCGACGGGGACGTGGTCATCCCGCTGACCGGCATCCGGAAGGCGATCGCCGACAAGCTCTCCCGCAGCCGGCGGGAGATCCCGGAGGTCACCATCTGGGTGGACGTGGACGCCACCGGGCTGCTGGCGACCCGGGCGGCGATCAACGCGGCGACCCCGGACGCGCCGGTCAGCATCCTGGCCCTGCTGGCCCGGATCTGCCTCAGCGGCCTGCGGAAGTATCCGCAGCTCAACGCGCACGTGGACACCGAGGGTCAGCGGATCGTCCAGTCGGCCGGGGTGCACCTGGGCATCGCCGCGCAGACCGACCGGGGCCTGCTCGTCCCGGTGCTCCGCGACGCCCAGCGGCTGACCACCCGGGAACTGGCCGCCGCGCTCGCCGAGACCACCGCCGCCGCCCGGGCCGGCACCCTGCCGCCGGCGCGGCTGACCGGCGGCACCTTCACCCTCAACAACTACGGGGTGTTCGGCGTGGACGGCTCCACGCCGATCATCAACCACCCGGAGGCGGCGCTGCTGGGCGTCGGCCGGATCGTGGACAAGCCCTGGGTGGTCGACGGGCAGCTCGCGGTCCGCAAGGTGACGCAGCTCAGCCTCACCTTCGACCACCGGGTCTGCGACGGCGGGGTGGCCGGCGGCTTCCTGCGCCACGTGGCGGACTGCGTCGAGCAGCCCGCGCTGCTGGTGGCCAACGTCTGAACCGGGCCGGGGCCGGTCACCCTCTCGTGGGTGACCGGCCCCGTCGTGTCTCCACCTGCCCTGCCCATCCGGCACGATCACCACAGACAACCCAGACCGGACGGATCCCGGCACCCGCGGACCGGGACTGACCGACCTTCTGTGGTACGCGCGGTGCGCTGGGGCGCCAGCGGCGTCGATCCGGGACATCGCCTCCCGCAACGACCTGTCCGGCATATCGGCGACGAAATGCACGTGGTTTCGTGGGCATTTCTCGGGGAAGAGCGCCGTGACCTGGGAAACGCCGTACAGAATGTGGCCGAGGGGGAGTGGAAATGGGGGGCCGAATATGGACGTGAGGCGACGATTCACGCTATTGGCGGTAACCATGGCGACCACGCCATTGGTGGTCGCCGGCTGTACGGCCGGGCCGAAGGCGATTAAGTCGGGCCAGGAGAAGAAGCCCCCGTCGCTGACCGTGACACCGGCGGACCACACGAAGGACGTGCCGATCAGCGCCGAGGTGGGCGCCACGGTCAACGGCGGCAAGATCACCGGGGTCCGGCTCACCGACGACAAGGGTGCGCAGGTGCCGGCCGAGCCACGGGAGGACGGCTCGAGCTGGGTGCCGACCAAGCCGTTGCAGAATTCCCGGACGTACACCGCGGAGGTGACCGCGACCGGCGATTCCGGAAAGACCGCCACGCAGAAGACGACGTTCACCACGGCGGCGCCGTCGAGCAGGTCGGCGGTCACCAGCACACTCTATTTCACCGACAATCAGACGTACGGGACGGCGATGCCGTTGGTCGTGAAGTTCGACCCGGCGATTCCAAAAGAGGCCAGGGCGGATGTGCAGCGGCGATTGTTCGTGAAGACGGATCCGCCGCAGCCGGGCACGTGGTCGTGGATCGCGGACGGCACCCAGGTCGAATACCGCGCGCCCGATTTCTGGAAGCCGGGCACGAAGATCAGCGTGCGGAGCGCCCTGCAGGGGCTGCCGATCGGCAAGGACGCCATCGGCGACGCGGACCACTCCGCGACCGCGGCGGTCGGCCGGCAGGTCTCCCTCGACATCGACAACGCCACCAAGCAGATGTCCGTCTACCAGGACGGCAAGCTGCTGCGCAAGATTCCGGTGAGTCTTGGCAAGGAGAGCACGCCGACCTCCAGCGGCAACATGGTGATCATGGAGAAGTTCGACCACACCACCTTCGACACGCGGGGCGACCCGATGGGCGGCTACGTGGTCGACGTCGACGACGCGCAGCGCCTCACCTGGGGCGGCGAGTTCATCCACGCCGCGCCGTGGTCGGAGGGGGACCAGGGCAGCAGCAACGTCTCGCACGGCTGCACCAACGTCTCGTCGGACGCGGCGGACTGGCTGATGGGGATCACGCAGGTCGGCGACCTGGTGACGGTCAAGGGCACCGAGGTCAAGCTGGACCAGGGCAACGGCTTCACGGCCTGGAACGTCAGCTGGGACGACTTCGCCAAGGGCAGCGCGCTGCCGGTGCCGGCCGGGCTCAAGCCCACGCAGAGCGCGGCGCCGCACCCGGGCGCGGTGGCCGGCGGCTCGGCGCCCGCACCGGCCCCGTCGATCAGCGGCGGCTGAGGGACCTGGGGGAACAACCGACGGACGGCCCGGCACCTCGGTGGCGGGCCGTCCGGCCGTGGCAGCGTCGTCGGCAGCAGCGGGGCGAGCTGGCCGGTGGCCCGAGCGCAGCGGTCCGGCGGCGGTCTGCGGGATCACCCTGAGGGTTCTCGGGGTCGCCACCCGGGCCGTACCCGGATCCCGGTTCTCGGGCGATGGAAGTGCCGGTCCCAGCGGATAGGTTCGTCGGCATGAGGCAGCGCAGCGACCGGTTCCACGTGGAGATCAGCGTGGGCGACCACGTGGTGGACGTCCGGGCGGTCGGCGAGATCGACATCGCCACCGTGGGGTCGTTCCGGGCCGCGCTCTGGGCGGCTCCCGCCCGGCCGGTGCTGCGGCTGCACCTGTCCGGTGTGCGGATGCTGTCGGCGGCCGGGGTGCGCGCGCTGGTCGCCGCGCATCTGCGGATCCGGGCCAGGGGCGGCGAACTGCTGCTGGTCGACCCCGACCCGGTGGTCCGCCGGGTGCTGCGCGCCACCGGGTTGCACCGGGTCATGCCGGTCGTGGAGTCGGCCCCGGCGGCGGAGCTGATCCCGGCCTGACCGCCGCCACCGCGGAGTGGCGCAGGGCCGTCGGCACGGATGCCGACGGCCCTGGCCCGGGTTGGTCGCGGGTCAGCGGACGCCGAGCAGATCCACCACGAAGATCAGCGTCTCATTCGGCTTGATGACGCCGGCGGCGCCGCGGGGGCCGTAGCCCAGGTGCGGCGGGATGGTCAGCTTGCGCCGGCCGCCCACCTTCATGCCGACCACGCCCTGGTCCCAGCCGGCGATGACCTGCCCGCCGCCGAGCGGGAACTCGAACGCCTCACCCCGGTTCCACGACGCGTCGAACTCCCGGCCGGTCGAGTGGGCCACGCCGACGTAGTGCACGTTGGCGAGCTGGCCGGGGCGGGCCTCCGGGCCCTCGCCGACCGTGATGTCCTCGATGACGAGATCGGCGGGCGGCGCGCCCTCGATCGGGCCAACGTCGGGCTTCTCCATGAGCGGGTCTCCTCGGTGGTTCCGGGTTGTGGTCTCCGTCGATCCTGCCGGATCGTGGCCGGCCGATACGCGTCGGTCCCCGCCGTGCCGCTGGGGACCGGTGGACGGACAAGCCGGCTCAGGCGGGGTGGGCGAGCTGGGCGGCGAGCAGCGCGGGAGCCTCGGCGAGGGACGGGCCGTACCAGGTCAGGTGCCGGCCCGAGGCGAGTGCGGCCGGTACGCCCGGAAACGCCTCCGGCCCGTCCTCGGCGGTGAACCGATACGGCTCGTCCGGCAGCACCACCAGCTCGGGTGCCCGGGAGCGGAGCTCGTCCAGGCTCGGCCGGGGGTAGCGTTCCTCGTGGTCGGCCCACTGGTTGGCGACGCCGAGCCGGCGCAGCACGTCACCGGCGAAGGTGTCCCGGCCGAGCACGACCCACGGCCTTCGCCACACCGGCACCACCGCGGCACGTGGTGCCGGCGGGACGGGCAGTGCTCCCCAGGCCCGCCGGGCCGCCCGCAGCCAGTCCGGCTCGCCGGACACCCCGATCGCGGCGAGCAGCTCGCCGAGCTGGGTCAGCGCCTCGGGCACCGTACGGGGGAAGGTGACCCGCACCGGTACGCCGGCCGCGCGCAGGGCGTCCGCGTCGGCGAGCCGGTTCTCCTCCTCGTTGAGCAGGACCAGGTCGGGCCGGAGCGCGAGCACGCGGTCCAGGTCCGGGTACTTGCTCCCGCCGACCCGGGCGACGTCCAGGCCGGCCGGGTGGGCGCACCAGTCGGTGGCGCCGACCAGCACCTCGGGCCGCGTCAGCGCCACCGCCTCGGTCAACGACGGCACCAGTGACACCACCCGCACGGCCGCTCCCTCCCTCGCTCCGGAGCATCCTCGCGTACCCGGGGCGTCCCCGCATCGGGTGGGCCGGTCAGTGCCGGGCCTCCGCCTCGTCCACCACCGCCGTCACGTCCAGGTGCGCCGGGCGGCATCCGAGGGTGGCGGCGAACCGGCGGACCGCCGCGTCCACCTCGGCGCGGGCCACGCCGAGGCCGGCGGCGGGGTCCAGCCGCACCTCGACCCAGACGTCCGGCCGGGCGACCGGGCCGGTGAGCAGCACCCGGGCCCGGTGCACGCCCGGTGCCCGGAGCAGGTCGCGTTCCAGTGCGCCGGTGAGCACCTCGCTCGCCACCCGGGTACGCCCACCGCCGTCCCCGGGATGGGTCAGGGTGCCGGCCAGCCGGCCGGGCACCCGTAGCCCGGCGGTGAGCAGGCGCTGCCCGAGCAGGGCCAGCAGCACCCCGCCGACCGCCACCGCGAGGACGCTCCACGGCGCTCCGGCCCGCCACCAGGTGACCGGTCCGGCCCCGAGCAGCGGGGCGCCCCCGCCGGGCAGCCAGCCCAGCCCGACGGCAGACGCGGCCCCGCCGGCGGCGACGAGCAGCAGGGCGAGCACCGTCCAGAGCAGCCGGTGGGCGGCGTTGCTCACGTCGCCCGCCGGGCGGGCACGAGCCGGACCTCGATGGGGCCGGGGCGCGGGGCGGCCAGCCGGTCGAGCTCCTGGCGCAACGCGAACTCGACGTCGCCGCGGGCCGCCGGGTCGCCGGTGGCCGTCACGCGCGGTCGCCAGGTGTCCCCGTGCCGCCGGACGCGTACCCGGGCCCGGCGGACGCTCGGTACGGCGCGGGCCGCCCGGGCCAGCCGCCGTTCGACCGAGCGGCGGTGCAGGTGCCAGCCGTCCTGCTCGGCGAGTCGCAGCCGGACCGGCTGCCACCGGCGCAGCTGGGCGACGAGCATGACCACGCCGAGCAGGGTGACGCCGGCGGCGACCGCCCGGACCGGGGCGTCCTGCCAGCGGATGGTGGTCAGCGTGGCGTACCAGCGGTGGACCAGCGGGCCGGGACGGCCGGCGGCGGCGAGCAGCGCCCCGATCGCGAGGAGGGCCCCGCCGGTGAGCAGAGCGACGGCGAGCAGCAGGGTGGCGATCCGGTTGACCGTCCGCACGTCAGCCCCCGGCCATCGGGCGGCCGCTCAGGTCGCCGTCCGGGCGTACCCGCCGGCTTGTCGACGGTGGAGTGGTGGGGGCCTGGTCGGGCAGGCGCAGGTCCACCACCGTGACGGTGACCGCCTCGACGGCGAGCCCGGTGCACGCCTCGATCCGGGCGGCGACCCGACGGCGTACCGTCTGGGCCGCTGCCGCGAGGTGGGTGCCGTGGTCGACGACCAGGTCCAGGTCGATCCGGGCGGCGCCGCCGTGCAACCGGACGGTCGCGCCGGTGCCGATGGTGGCCGGCGTGCCGCGCGCCGCGTCCTCGACCAGCCGGGCGATCCGCTCCGCGGTCCAGCGCTGCGCCGGGGTGGCGCACTCGGGCGCGGACACGGCCCGACGGGGCAGGATGCGGGTCATCGTCGCGCTCCCGCTCAGCGGCGCCGGTCCGCGGGAGCCCGGTCGGCGAACCCGGGCACGGTGACCGCACCGTCGAGGACCCGGACCAGCGACCAGCCGACCAGCCCGGCGAAGGCGGCGGCCACCGCGGCACCGGCCCCGCCGAGTGCCCAGACCGCCACCAGGAGGAACCCGGCGAGGTAACCGAACTGCTGCCGCGTCATGCCCACCTCCGCTCAGCGACGACCGACCGGACGGCCGGGGCGTACCCGTTTCCGCGCCGGGCAGTCGTCGCGGACGGGACCCCGGAACCGTTCACCCGGACCGCCGCAAGGGCGACGAACGGGTACGACCCGGCCAACCCGGCACCGGGTGGCACCGGTGATCTGGACCGGTCGGTTTCCACCCCACCAGGGACGCGGCGTCCATGATCGGCCGCCTAGACTCGGGCGTCGATCGAGCGACGGATGGGTCTGGCGAAGATGACGAGCAGCGGCAGCGTGGCGGCTTCCTGGCTGCGTCCGATCACGGCCGGGGCCGCCCCGCAGCTCACCCGGGCCGGTCAGCTCGGGTACGCGGCGCGGCGGCTGGGTGAGCTGGTGCAGGGGCGCCCGCCGGGCATCACCGGGCACCAGTGGAGCACCGCCCAGCGGGAGTGCTTCGACCAGGTGGTCTGCGCTGCCGACAGCGGCCGTCCCGTCTTCGCGGTGCAGGTCGCGCCGCCCGCACCCGCCGGTTCCGCCGCCCGCCGGGTCGAGCGGATGACCAGCACGGTCTGCGCCGCCGTCGGCCTGCCGGTGCTGCGGGTCGAGTCGTCGACGCTGCGCGGCGCCGATCACTCCCGGCGCCTCGTCGAGTACGTCATCGACGCGCGGAGCTACGCGGCCGGCTCGGCACCGGAGACCGGGTACGCGGTCGGGTTCCGGGAGATCGTCGGCCGGCTGCCCGACGGCCGCAGCGGGCCGGTGAACGACCTCGGTGCGCTGGCCCGGGCCGCTGCCGTCGAGGCGTACGTCGAGCGTCGCCTCGCCGACCCGATCGTGCGGGGCCTGCACGTGCACTGGACGGACGGCCCGGCCGAGGGGTGGAGCTGGGTCGAGGTACGGCCCGGCCGTTGCCTGCTCGAACGGGTCGAGCTCTTCGCGCAGCGCTTCTCCTGCGGCGTCGACCCGGGCCAGCTCGCCGAGGACCTGGCCACCGTGGCGGTGGGGGAGCGGCTGCGCGACCTCGACGCCGTCGAGCCGGCCCTGGTCGACCGGGACGAGCTGCGTGGGCGTGTCCGGCAGCTGGCCGCCCGGCGGGACGAGTTCGACGGCGGCTTCGCCTTCGACCACCTCTGCGCCGACTGACCGGCGCGGCCGCCCCGGGCCGCACCGGCCGGGCGGGTCACGCCGCCGCGGGCACGGGGTGGACCCGGTGCGGCGCGGGTGCCCGCAGCGTCTCGACCCGGCGGGTGCGGGCCGGGCCGGCGAGCAGGTTGCCCACCGCCACGAGCAGGGCCAGCCCGGACAGCCCGAGCCAGAGTGCGGTGTCGCCGAACCGGCCGGTGACCAGGCCGCCCACGGTCGGGCCGGCGAAGCTGGCGAAGGCGTACCCCAGCGAGTAGACGCCCTGGTAGCGACCGCGTTGCGCGGCCGGGGAGAGGTCGGCGCTGAGCGCCGAGTTGGCGGGCGTCATCATCATCTCGCCGAGCGTCCAGACCAGCACGCTGAGGCCGTAGAGCGGGACGGTGTCGGCCACGGCGGTGACGGTGAAACCGGCGCCGATCACCACCGCCGCCACCGCGACGGTGCGGGAGCGGTCGAAGCGGGCGATCAGCCGGGGCACGAACAACTGGCCCGCCACGATCATCAGCCCGTTCACCGCGATGACCGGCCCGTACGCCGAGGCGGGCAGCCCGTCGGCCTGCAACGCCACCGGCAGCATCGCGTTCGCCTCGATGCAGAGCCAGACCAACCCGGTCAGCGCGGTGAAGGTGAGGAAGACCCGGTCACGCAGGACGGCGCCGAGGCCGCCCCGGTCGGCCCGGACGCGGGGTCCGACGGCCTCCGGGGCCGGCCGGGACTCCGGCACCTTGACCGCGATCAGGGCGGCGGTGCCGAGCAGCACGGCCGCGTTGATCACGAAGAGCAGCAGCGGGTCGACGCGGATCAGCACGCCGGCCACCGTGGCGGCCACCGAGAACCCGATGTTGATCGCCCAGTAGTTCAAGGTCAGCGCCCGTAGCCGGTCCCGCTCGCCGACCACGTCGATGATGGTGGCGGTGAAGGCCGGCCGGGCCACGCCGAGGAAGAGCCCGAGGGTCAGGGTGAGCGCCGCGATGGCGAGGGGATGGTCGGTGAGGCCCAACCCGGCGGCGGTGGCCGCGGCGGCGACGTTGCCGGACAGCATCGCCGGCCGCCGTCCCCACCGGTCCGCGACGATGCCGCCGAGCAGCGTGCCGAACGCGCTGCCGGCGCCGTGCAGCCCGATCACCATCCCGGCGTACGACGGGTCGAAGTGGCGTACCGAGACCAGGTAGACGCCGAGGTAGATGGCGACGAAGCTGCCCAGCCGGTTGATCAGCGTGGCGGTCCAGAGATACCAGAACGTGCGGGGAAGCCCGCCCCCGGTCTGCCTCCACCAGGTCGCCATGCGCCACCCCCGTGCGTCGTTCGCGTAATGAGCCCCGGCCGTGCCGGTCATTACAACCTAGGGGTACGGCGAAGGGTTGGTCACCGGGCGATCAGGGTGGTGCCGCTCACGGGGTGCGCTGACGCTGGATGCCGGCGCTCTCCGCCAGGGCGAAAATTGTCGACGGTAGAAACGTCAACGGGGCCACGCCGATTTCTCAGCGTGACCCCGGTGTGCCCGACGGTGAACCGGGAGGGCTCAGCGGTTCTTGTACGCCTCCACGACGGAGACCGGGATGCGGCCCCGTTCGGAAATCTCGAACCCGTTCTTGGCGGCCCATTCCCGGATGGCGCGGTTCTGCTCGCGATCCATTCCGGAGGTGGCCGGACGGATCGTCCGGCGGGCCGCGCGGGTGCTCTCCAGCGTTCCTCGACCGATCCGCCTGCCTGCGTTGATGTACGGGTCCAGGGCCTTGCGCAGGAGGCCCGCGTTCTCGTCGGAGACGTCGATCGTGTACGCCACGCCGTCCAAGGCGAACTCGACGGTCCGATCCGCCTTTCCGCCGTCGAGGTCGTCGGTCAGAACGGTGATTACTTTCCTTGCCATCGCCATTGCTCCCTGTGTCGGGCGGGGTGTGGCTAAGAGTTTGACGTATGGCGCGCCGAATTCGCAACAATATCCGCCCTACGCCATTCGGCGGGTCGGCTAATCCGTACCCGGAATGGCGGGCGGACGCGCTGCGCCCGGGGTTGGCGGCGCCTTGACAGTGGTGTGGGTCACAGGCTGGAACAAGGGGAGCCCTTTGGTACTTGAGTCTGACACGCTCAACTCCACACGATGGCAGGTGTTCGATGGCAACTCTTCCGGTACTTCCGCTGACCGACGCCGTCCTGCTGCCCGGCATGGTCATCCCGGTGACCCTCGACCCGACCACCCAGGCCGCGGTCGACGCGGCCCGTGCCAGCGGCGACAAGAAGCTCCTCGCCGTGCCCCGCATCGACGGCGACTACGGCTCGGTCGGTGTGGTCGCGACCATCGAGAAGGTGGGCCGGCTGCCCAGCGGCGAGCCGGCCGCCGTGGTCCGTGGCCTGACCCGGGCCCGGATCGGCTCCGGAGTGCCCGGACCGGGCGCCGCGCTCTGGGTCGAGGCGACCGAACTCGACGAACCCGCCCCGGCCGGCCGGGCCCGGGAACTCGCCCGCGAGTACCGCGCGCTGATGACCTCCGTCCTCCAGCAGCGCGGCGCGTGGCAGGTCATCGACGCCATGGAACGGATGACCGATCTCTCCGAGCTGGCCGACTCGGCCGGTTACGCGCCCTGGCTGAGCCTGGCGCAGAAGACCGAACTGCTCGCCGCGCCGGACGTCACCGCCCGGCTGGAGCTGCTCGTCGGCTGGGTGAAGGACCACCTGGCCGAGCAGGAGGTCAGCGAGCGGATCAACAGCGACGTGCGGGAGGGGCTGGAGAAGTCCCAGCGCGAGTTCCTGCTGCGCCAGCAACTCGCCGCGATCCGCAAGGAGCTCGGCGAGGACGAGCCGGACGGCTCCGCCGACTACCGGTCCCGGGTCGAGTCCGCCGACCTGCCCGAGAAGGTCCGCGAGGCGGCCCTGCGCGAGGTCGGCAAGCTGGAGCGGGCCAGCGACGCCTCACCGGAGGCGGGCTGGATCCGTACCTGGCTCGACACCGTTCTCGAGATGCCGTGGAACACGCGTACCGAGGACAACACCGACCTGGCCGCGGCCCGTGCCGTGCTCGACGCCGACCACGCCGGCCTGGCCGACGTGAAGGACCGCATCCTGGAGTACCTGGCGGTGCGCAACCGGCGCGCGGAGCGCAACCTCGGCGTGGTCGGCGGCCGTGGCTCCGGCGCGGTGCTCGCCCTCGCCGGCCCGCCCGGCGTCGGGAAGACCAGCCTCGGCGAGTCCGTCGCCCGGGCGCTGGGCCGCAACTTCGTCCGGGTCTCCCTCGGCGGCGTCCGGGACGAGGCGGAGATCCGCGGCCACCGCCGTACCTACGTCGGCGCGCTGCCCGGCCGGATCGTCCGTGCCCTGCGTGAGGCCGGGTCGATGAACCCGGTCGTGCTCCTCGACGAGGTCGACAAGCTGGCCGCCGGATACGCCGGCGACCCGGCGGCGGCCCTGCTGGAGGTGCTCGACCCGGCGCAGAACCACACCTTCCGCGACCACTACCTCGAGGTCGACCTCGATCTGTCCGACGTGCTCTTCCTGGCCACCGCCAACGTGGTGGAGACCGTCCCCGGCCCGCTGCTGGACCGGATGGAGCTGGTCACCCTGGACGGCTACACCGAGGACGAGAAGGTGGCCATCGCCCGGGACCACCTGCTGCCCCGGCAGCGGGAGCGGGCCGGGCTGACCGCCGACGAGGTGACCGTGGCCGACGAGGCCCTGGCCCGGATCGCGGCGGAGTACACCCGGGAAGCCGGCGTCCGGCAGCTCGAACGCGCCCTGGCGAAGATCCTCCGCAAGGTGGCCGTCACGCTGGCCACCGACCCGGCGCCCGTCCAGGTGGACGTGGACGACCTGGTCCGCTACCTGGGCCGGCCCAAGTTCACCCCGGAGTCGGCGGAGCGGACCGCGGTGCCCGGCGTGGCCACCGGACTGGCGGTCACCGGCGCCGGCGGCGACGTGCTCTTCATCGAGGCGACCAGCATGGAGGGCGAGCCGGGGCTGACCCTCACCGGCCAGCTCGGCGACGTGATGAAGGAGTCCGCGCACATCGCCCTGTCGTACCTGAGGTCGAACGGGCGGCGGCTCGGGCTGGACCCGAACGCCCTCGCCGGGCGGCGGATCCACCTGCACGTCCCGGCGGGCGCGGTGCCCAAGGACGGCCCCAGCGCCGGCATCACCATGGTCACGGCGCTGGCCTCGCTGGCCAGCGGCCGTCCGGTACGCCCCGAGTTCGGGATGACCGGTGAGGTGACCCTCTCCGGTCGGGTGCTGCCCATCGGCGGCGTGAAGCAGAAGCTGCTCGCCGCGCACCGGGCCGGCCTGACCGAGGTGATCATCCCGAAGCGTAACGAGCCGGACCTCGACGACCTGCCCTCCGAGGTCCGCGAGGCGCTGACCGTCCACGCCCTCACCGACGTCGCCGACGTGCTCGCCCTGGCGCTGCGCCCCGCCGACGTCGACGCGGAGACCCTCGGCGGCCAGCCGCTCGCCGCGGCCTGACCCGGGAAGGAAGGGCCCCCTGTTAACGCCTCGCGTATAGCAGGGGGCCCCTTTTAACACGCTTGCCAAGGGCGTGCTTCTGCCCGCGCCGGTGGACCGTGGCAGGGGCGTTAACAAGGGGCCCCTGCTCTACCGGAAGCGTTAAGAAGGGGCCCTTCCTTACCTCTCAGCGGCGCTCCCGGCGGTCACCGTCGAAGCGGCGCTCGCCGCCACCGTCGCCCTCCCGATCCCGGCGGACGGTGGCCTTGCGGCCCTTGATGGTGCTGCCGCGCAGCCCGCGGATCACCTCGTCGGCGAGCGCGTACGGGACCTCCACGAGGGAGAACCGGTCGGCGATCTCGATCGAGCCGATGTCCCGCCCGCTGACCCGGGTCTCCCCGGTGATCGCCCCGACCAGGTCCTGCGGCCGGACCCCGGCGCGCCGGCCCAGCCCGATGAAGACCTGCGTGGTGTCGCCCGCGCCGCGGCCGCCGCCGCGCCGCTCCCGGCCCTCGGGCCTGGGCCGGGGCTCGCGGGCCGGCCGGACCGCGACCTGCGGGATCTCCTCCTCCTCGTCGGCCGTGCCCGGGAGAGTGGCCTCGTGGGCCAGCTTCACCGCGGCGAGCGCCACCTCCATCAGGTCGAACTCGTCGGTCAGCGACTCGACGATCGCCCGGAACGGCTCCAGGTCGTCCTCCAGCAGCGACTCCCGCAGCGCCGCCTGGGTCAGCTCCAGCCGCCGGGTACGCAGGTCCGCCACCGTGGGGATCTTGTCGACGGCGATCCGCTGGCCGGTGACCCGCTCGATGGTCTTGAGCATCCGGTGCTCGCGCGGCTCGGCGAGGGTGATCGCCACCCCCTCCCGGCCGGCCCGGCCCACCCGGCCGATCCGGTGCACGTACGACTCGGGCGCCGACGGGACGTCGTAGTTGACCACGTGGGTGAGCTGCTCGACGTCCAGGCCGCGGGCCGCCACGTCGGTGGCCACCAGCAGGTCGGCGGTGCCCGCCCGCAACCGGCCCATCACCCGGTCCCGCTGCTCCTGGCTCATCCCGCCGTGCAGCGCCTCCGCCCGGTAGCCCCGGCCGTTCATCGTCTCGGTGAGCCGGTCCACCTCCTCCCGGCTGCGGCAGAACACGATCGCCGCGGTCGGCGACTCGACGTCCAGCACCCGGCCCAGCGCGGCCGGCTTGTGCCCCCGCGCCACGAGGTACGCGCTCTGCCGCACCCGGGGTGCCGCGCCGGCCACCGGCCGCTCGCGTTCGATCTGGATGCGGACCGGGTCGGTCAGGTGCTGGCGGGCCAGCCCGTCGATCCGCGCCGGCATGGTCGCCGAGAAGAGGACCGTCTGCCGGTCGGCGGGGACGTGCTCCAGGATCGCCTCGATGTCCTCGGCGAAGCCCATGTCGAGCATCTCGTCGGCCTCGTCCAGCACCACCGTGGCCAGCGACCCCAGCCGCAGGGTGCCCCGGGCGATGTGGTCCAGGGCGCGGCCCGGCGTCGCCACCACCACGTCCACGCCCGAGTCGAGGGCACGCAACTGGCGGCCGATCGGCTGGCCGCCGTAGATGGGCAGGACCCGGGTACCGAGGTCCTTGCCGTACCGGTGGAACGCCTCGGAGACCTGCACCGCCAGCTCCCGGGTGGGCACCAGCACCAGCGACACCGGATCCCCACCCGGCCGTTCGTCGGGCATCCGCTGCAACAGCGGCAGGGCGAAGGCGGCGGTCTTGCCCGTGCCGGTCGCCGCCTGCCCCAGCAGGTCCCGGCCGGCGAGCAACGGTGGGATCGCCTCCCGCTGGATCGGGGTGGGCTCCTCGTAGCCGAGGGTGGTCAGCGCGTGCAGCAGCTCGGGGCGCAGCCCGAGGTCGGCGAAGGTGGTGGCCGGGTCGGCGTCGGCCGGGGTGGCGGGGTCGGACGGCGTTGGTGCGGAACTCATGCGACAAGCCTTTCATCACCACCGAACGGCCGGCGCGGCGACCGGCACAACGACGCCCGACTCACCCGTGCAGCAGGGCCAGCACCATGGTGACGCCCACCGCCACGTCCAGCACCCCGCACCACTCCGCGTACGCCCGGGGGACCACCCGGCCGCTGCGGTGGTGCGCCAGGTCCCAGACGGCGTGCCCCAGCCAGCCGGCGGCCACCAGCCCCCCGCCGACATCGTCCGGCACCGCGAGGGCGGCCGCCGCCAGCCCGCCCCAGCCGGCCAGCCCGGCGAGCTGGAGCGCGAGGGCCCGCCGGTCGCGCCACTGCCGGCGCCCGGTGCCGAGCAGCAGGTAGCCGGCCGGCAGCACCAGCAGCGTCCACGGGGCGAGCACGGCCGGCGCGATCCAGAGGTCCAGCGTCATCAGCAGAGCGACCCCGGTCGGCCACCGGCGCGCCAGAGCCACGGCGGCCGGGTGCCGGCGGGCCGACGCCGGGGGCGTGTGGCGGTGGCGCAGCGCCACCAGCACCATCGCCGGCACCATCAGCAGGTGACCGCCGAGCAGCAGCCCGCGGTCCCCGACCCGCCCGGCCCACCAGGGCGGGAGCAGGAGCAGGAACGGGACGTACATGGCGGCGACCATCTCGACGACGGCGATCCGGGGGTGACGTCGGTGCCACATCCAGGCAACCATCCCGAGGGACATGTCCGTCGCCGTCACCAGCGCCGCCACGTCCGCCCGGGCGAGGACATCCGCGCCGCCCAGCACCGCCGTACCCGCCCGCCACAGCGGGTCGAGCAGCAGCATCCCCACCAGCATCGCGGCGACCATCTCGGCGAGATGCCGCGCCAGCCCGCGGCCGTCGTGGTCCGATTTTCCGGGTACGCGTGCCGTCGTCTTCGTCATGTCCCGACCGTGCCCCGACCGACCGCCGGGCCGACAGGCGCGGACCGCACGGAAAAGCCGTGCGGGACGCATGGTGCCGGCATGAGTTTCGCCGGGGTGAACCGGGCGGGCGCCGCATCTAGGATCCACGGGCATGACGGTCGAGGGGGCGGACCGCCGGCTGCGCCGGGCCCGGCAGCTCACCCTGGCGTCGCTGGCCATCAACCTCGGCGCCACCCTGTTGCTGCCCGGCGTCGGGCTGGCCCGGGAGCCGGACGCGGTCCGGGTGGTCCTCGGCGTGGTCGGGCTCCTCGCGTTCGTCGCCGCCCAGGCGGGGGTGGTTCACGCGGCGGTCACCCCCTGGCTCCCCGGCGACCGGCGGCGCCGCCGGCACCTTGCGCTGGGCGTGGCCACCCTGGTGAGCGTGCCGCTCGTCGGGCCGGTCGCCGCCGGCGCCTGGCCGACCTGGGCGTGGTTGGGCGCGTCGCTGGTCGGGATGTTCCCGCTGCTGTTCCGGCCGGCACCCGTCGCCGCCGCGACGGCCGCCGTGCTCGTCGTCTCCGTCGCGGTGGCCGGGTGGACCGGCGAGCCGCTGCGCCACGCCCTGCTCGTCACCGGCGGCGTCGGCGTCGGGGTCGCCGCAATCAGTTGGGTGCAGGTGTGGTTCTGGGACCTGCTCGTCGAGGCGCGGCAGGGTCAGGCCGCCCGGGCCCGGCTGGCCGCCGCCGAGGAGCGGCTGCGCTTCGCCCGGGACGTGCACGACCTGCTCGGCCACGACCTGACGGTGCTCGCCCTGAAGGCCGAGCTGGCCGCGCGGCTCGCGCCGGTCGACGCCGCCCGCGCCGGCCGGGAGGCGGCCGAGGTGCAGCGGCTCGCGGGAGTCGCCCTGCACCGGGTACGGGAGGCCGTGCACGGCTACCGGACCGTCGACCTCGCCGAGCAGATGACCGCGGTGGGCGAGGTGCTGCGGACCAGCGGGGTGCGCTGCACCGTGGTGCCGCCCGACGGTGACCTGGCCCCGGAGGCCGCCGCCGACCTGGCCGCGGTGCTGCGCGAGGCCGGGACGAACGTGCTGCGGCACAGCCGGGCCGAGTGGTGCCGGATCGAGATCATCCGGGAGGACGGCCTGGTGACGATGACCGTACGCAACGACGGCGCCCGCGGCGACGGCCCGGACGAGCGCAGCGGCGGCCTGCGCGGGCTGGCCGACCGGCTCGCCCCGGCCGGCGGCACGGTACGCACGCACACCGAGGGCGGGGTGTTCCACCTCGTGGCCACCCTGCCGGTGCCGTCGTGATCCGGGTGCTGCTCGCCGACGACGAGGAGCTGATCCGGCTCGCCCTCGCGGCCCTGCTGGACCTGGAGCCGGACATCGAGGTCGTCGCGCACGCCGCCGACGGCCGCGCCGCCGTGACGGCCGCGCTGGCGCACCGACCGGACGTGGCCGTCCTGGACCTGGAGATGCCGCCGCCCGGCGGGATCCAGGCCACCGCCGAGCTGGCCCGCCTGCTGCCCACCTGCGCCGTGGTGATCCTGACCGGCCACGGCCGCCCCGGCCACCTGCGTCCGGCGCTGACCGCCGGCGCCCGGGGGTTCCTGCCCAAGGGCGCGCCGGGCGAGGCGCTCGCCGACGTGATCCGCCGGGTCCACTCCGGCGCCCGGTACGTCGACCCGGCGCTCGCCGCCGACGCGCTGACCCTGCCCGACTGCCCGTTGACCGCCCGGGAGCTGGAGACCCTGCGCTTGGCCGAGTACGGCACCCCGGTCGCGGTGATCGCCCGGCGTACCCACCTGGCGGCCGGGACTGTGCGCAACCACCTCGCCGCCTGTGTGCAGAAGCTCGGCGCCGCCGACCGAGTCGAGGCGGTGCGGATCGCCCGGGAGGCCGGCTGGCTCTGACCGGCTCAGCCCGCCACGACGGGCACCCGGGCCTCGGCGAACAGCGCCGGGCCGGCGTACGCCACCGGAGTGGGCGGCAGCTCCGGACGCAGGGCCGCCAACTGCTCGGCGCTCAGCGCGTACACCACCCGACCCAGGCCCGAGCGTTCGATGGCCGTGGCGCACATGCCGCACGGCTGGCAACTCGTGTACATCGTCGTGACGGCCGCCGCGTCGGGGGTCAGGTGCCGGGCCGCCCAGCGGGCCAGCTTCAGCTCGGGATGGGCGGTGATGTCGTCGTCGGTGCGCTCGGTGTTGACCTCCTCGGCCAGCACCCGCCCCTCCGTGTCGACCAGCAGTGAGCCGAACGGGCCGTTCCCCGCGTCGCGGGCGGCGGCGGCCAGTTCGAGGGCCCGGCGCAGGTGGCGTTCGTCGGTCTCGGTCAGCACGCTCATCCGCTGATCATCCCCCACCGGGCCGCCCGGCACACCGCCGACGGTTAGCCTGACGGCGTGCGTACGGTCGAACTGCTCTGCTCGCCGGAGCTGGAGGAGGCGGTACGGGCGGCCTGGCAGCGGCTGGCCGAGGCGGGGCTGCCCAGCCTGGCGGGCAACGTCCACCCCACCAACCGACCGCACCTGACGCTCGCCTCCGTCGACGAGTTCCCACCCGGGGCCGAGCAGCGGCTCGCCGACCTCTGCGACGCGGCGCTGCCCCTGCCCGCCCGCCTCGGCCGGGTGGCGGTGCTCGACGGGAGCGCCCCGCTGGTCTGGCTGGTCCGGCCCGCGCCGCAGCTGCTCGCCCTGCACGGCGCGGTCTGGGACGTGCTCACCGGCGCGCCCGGCCCGCGCCCGTGGCACCTGCCGGGGCGGTGGATCCCGCACCTGAGTCTGGCGCTGCGGTTCCGGGACGCCGACCGTCGTCGGGCCCGGGCGCTGGCCGGCGTCGACCGCCCCGCCGGGGAGTTCGTCGGGGCGCGCAGCTACGACAGCGACGCCCGCACGACGACCGACCTGGCCCCCGCCTGCCCGCGTCCGGCCGGCTGACGGGACGGGCCGCCGGCACCCGGCGGCCCGTCCCGCGTTCAGCCGTAGAAGCGCAGGTAGTCGAACTCGGCGGTGACCGCCGGCTGGGCGCCGCCCTGCGCGACGAGGCCGATCCGGGGGGTGGTGTCGGCCGGGAAGGTCCACACCGCGCCCCAGGTCCAGTGCACGCCGTCCCGGCTGGAGCCGGCCCGGAACTCGTGCTCGCCGGTGACCGGGTCGACGTGGTGGGCCAGCCGTAGCCAGGTGGTGGTGGCCGGGGTGCCGACGATGCTGCCGCCGTACACCGGTTGACCGGCGAAGGGCAGCTCGTAGCCGTACTCGACCTGACGGGTGTTCCAGATGGCCACCTGGGCCAGCCGGGCGAACCGGTCGTCGTCCACGTACGCGATCATGCCGGCCTGCTGGTAGTTGCGGACGGTGTCCGCACCAAGGTCGAGGGTCACCTTCGTCTCCGCCACGTAGTCCCCGGTCGGTGCGTCGCGCAGCAGCACGCCGGCCGTGTTGCCGGTGCCGACCAGGTCGGTCGACTCCACCGGCCAGCGCAGCGCGCCGTCGGTGACGGTGGCCGCCGGGTTGCGCCGGACCCAGCGCCAGGCGGGATCGAGGCCGTCGGTGAACTCGTCCGAGTACCCGGGCAGGAGCGGGCCGACCGCCGGCGGGGCGACGGTGTGCCGCACCGGCCGGTACAGCCGGGCCAGGCTGACGTTGTCGAAACCCGCGGCCCCCGACGCGAGCAGCGCCAGCGGGCCGGCCGCCGGCCGGGCCAGCTCCAGCGCCACCACGGCGAGCTGGTCACCCAGCCGGGCCGGGCTCAGCTCGGCGACGAGCCGCCGGCCGCGTACCTCGACGGCCAGGTTGTGCCGGTCGGCGAGGTCGAGCCCGGCGGGCAGGGGCACCTCGGTCGCCGTCCCGCCGGCCTCCCGGACCGTCAACCGGCCGCCGCCGACCCACACGTCCACCCGGCCCAGCCGCAGCCCGGCCGTGTCCGCGCCGGTCAACCGCAGGTCGGCCTCCGCCCGCACGTCACCGCCCAGGGCGGTACGGCTGGTCAGCGCACCGGTGCCGATGACCTGGCCGTCGGCCACCCGCCAGGTGCCCTCGGCCCGCCAACCGGTGAGGTCGGCCGAGTCGAAGCGCGCGTCGAGATGCCCGGTGGTGACCGGCGCCGGCCGGGGACCGTCGGAGGGGCCCGCGCCCGCGTTCACCGTCGGCCAGCCGGCCACCCAGTCGAGGCGGTCCAGCAGCATCGGCCGCTCGTTGATGCCGAACGGCTCGTCCAGGTACGGATCGGCCCGGTCGATCGCGTGGTAGACGATCCAGTCCTGCCCGGACAGGTCGGTCAGCACGGCGTTGTGCCCGGTGCCGATCCAGCGGTTGCCGTTCTGGGTGAGGACGGGGGTGCCCCCGGCCCGGGAGACGTCCAGCCGCTGGCCGTCCCGGTCGACGAACGGCCCGCGTGGGCTGCGCGAGCGCCCGACCTGGACGGAGTAGCCGGTGGCCGGCCCGGCGCAGCAGTTGGCGGTGGAGGCGAAGAGGTAGTACCAGCCGTCGCGGCGTACCACGTAGCTGCCCTCGAACTTGTTGTCGATCGCCACCAGGGTCGGTGCGCCGACCGCCCGCAGCCCGTCGGTGGAGAGTTCGGTGACCGACACCCCGCCGTAGTAGCTGCCGTAGTACAGGTAGTTGCGGCCGTCGACGTCGGTGAACTGGCTCGGGTCGATGGTCCACAGGTAGCCGCCGCCCCCGCCGGGGCGTGGCGCGACCACGGGCTCGTCGGCGAACGTCCACGGGCCGGCCGGGGTGGGCGCGGTGGCCGCTCCGACGGCGGTGTCGAACGTGTCAGCGGAGACGGTGGTGTCGGTCACGGTCACGTACATGACCCAGCGGCCGGCGACCCGGCGCACGTCGGGAGCCCAGAGCATCGCCCCGGGTGCGGCCCAGGACGGCCGCTGGTCGGGGGCGAAGGCGTCCCCGACGTACGTCCAGTCGACGAGGTCGGCGGAGCGGGCGATCGGCACCCGGTGTGCCTGCCGTTCGCCCTCGCGCAGCGGGTCGGAGGTGCCGAAGGCGTACCAGAGGCCGTCGTCGCCGCGGACGACCACCGGGTCGGCGAAGGTGTCGGCGTATCCGGCGGAGACCGGGTTGCGGTAGCGGTCGGGGGCGGCGCCGGCGGCGGGCGGGGCCGCCGTCGTGGTCAGCATCAGAGCGAGTACGGCGGCGAGCACGCCGCCACGGTGGAGGTGTCCCATCAGACCTGCCTCGGGTATGGACGGAGGTCACTGCGGTGCATCCGTTTCTACAACGTTGGATACAACGATGTAAAGGTGTGCCGCACCGGTCGGTCGGCGCCGAACCGTTCCCGTGCCAGCATGGGTACATGTCCACGACCAGCATCGACGACCGGGGAATGGCCGGGCTCGCCGCGCTGCTCGCCGACCGTACCCGGGCCGCCTTCTGCCTGGCGCTGCTCGACGGGCGGGCCTGGACGGCCGGGGAACTGGCCCGGGCCGCCGGGGTGGCACCCTCGACGGCGAGCGAACACCTCAGCCGGCTGGTACGCGGTGGGCTGCTCACCGAGGAGCGGCAGGGCCGGCACCGGTACGTCCGCCTCGCCGGCCCGTCGGTGGCCCAGCTCATCGAGGACCTGGCCGGCCACGCCCCCGCCCCGCCGGCCCCGCCCCGCACGTTGCGCGCCGCGTCCGCCACCACCGCCCTGGCATACGCCCGGACCTGCTACGACCACCTGGCGGGCCGGCTCGGTGTGCTGGTGCACGACGCGCTGCTGGACCGGGGCGTGCTGGACCGGACGGGCGGGCTCGCCCTGACCCCGGCCGGCGTGGCCTGGCTCGGGGAGCTGGGGGTGCCGGTCGAGCCGCTGCGCACGGGCCGGCGACCGCTGGTCCGGGACTGCCTGGACTGGACCGAGCGCCGCCCGCACCTGGCCGGCGCGCTCGGCGCGGCGCTGTGCCAGCGCTTCCTCGACCTCGGCTGGACCGTCCGCGGCACCGGCCGCGCGGTCCGCCTCACCCTGGCCGGCCGACCCGCCCTCGCCGCCGCCCTCGGCGTCGACCCGGCAGCCCTGGCCCCACCCGCCACCCCCGACACCGGCCCCGCCCGCGCCTGACCGCGTCCACCTCCGTCGATCATGACGTTGGCGGCGATGTCGATCTCCGCGACGGCCGCCAACCTCATGATCGACAGGGCAGGCGGCGGGTTGGGTGCGGGGGTGGCAGGGCGGACGGTTCGCTGCCGCGCCACCGGGGCCCCGGCCGGCTAAGAGTCGCACCCCACCCTCCGTGTCCCGACGAGCCTCGAGGTGACCATTCGATGAATGAGCGCACCGCCACCTTCCACGCCCTGCACCGGCCGGGCGAGCCGTTGCTGCTGCCGAACGCCTGGGACCACGCCTCTGCCGCGGCCCAGGCGGCCCGCGGGCACCCGGCGATCGGCACCACCAGCCTCGGCGTCGCCGCCGCCGTCGGGAAGCCGGACGGGACGGGGGCCACCCGGGCGGAGACCCTCGAACTCGCCCGCCGGCTGCGTGACCTGCCGGTGCTGCTCACGGTTGACGTCGAGGGCGGCTTCAGCGACGAACCGGCGGCGGTGGCCGACCACGTCGCCGAGCTGGCCGCGCTCGGTGTGGTCGGGGTGAACCTGGAGGATGGCCGCCCGGACGGCAGCCTGGCGCCGCCGGGGCTGGCCGCCGCGAAGATCGGGGCGGTCAAGGCCGCCGTGCCGGGGCTCTTCGTCAACGCCCGCACCGACGCCTGGTGGCTGGGGGTGCCCGAGCCGCTGGACGAGGCCCTGCTCCGGGCCCGGGCGTACCGCGAGGCGGGGGCCGACGGGCTGTTCGTACCCGGGGCGCCGGACGACAGCGTCGGGCTGCTCGCGGCCGAGGCCGGCCGGCCGCTGAACGTGCTGTACCGGCCCGGCGGCCCCGGCCTGGCCGAGCTGGCCCGGCTCGGGGTGGCCCGGCTCAGCACCGGCTCTCTGCTGTTCCGGGCCGCCCTCGGTGCGGCGCTGGACCTCGCCGACGCCGTCCGCGCCGGCCGGGAAGCCGACCTGCCCGCGGCCCCCTCGTACGGCTGGGTGCAGGAGCTGACCCGACGCTAGGGGTCGGTGTGCCCCGATTGAGGCACCTTAGAGAGGGATAGGAGGATTGTTCGGGAGTAGTCCGGTCCGGCCGATTACGGTGTGGTCAGGCGCAACACACGCGTCCTGCCCGGAGAGGGGGGCCCGACCATGCGAGTGCCCAGCCGAAGCCCCGGCCAGCAGCCCGGGCCCGCCACCGCGGCCACCGCCCCCAGCCGCCGGCTGCCGACTGCCGCCGGCGAGCGCCCGGCCGCCGACGCGCCGGACCTGGCCGCGTACCGGGCGGCCGTGGCCGAGCTGCTGGTCGAGGTCGGCGCCCTGGCGGACGCCCCGTCGACCACCGCCCGCCAGGTGCTGCTGGACCAGCGGCTGCGCGAGCCGGCCATCGCCGCGGTCCTCGACGCCACCCCGCAGGGACTCGTCGGCGCCCGGGAGACGCTGCTGCTGGAGATGGCCCGCCAGCAGTCCGGCGCCCGCGGCTCGGCCCACGACCTCACCGCCCTGGTCCGGATCTACCTGCTCTCCCGCATCGACGTGATGTGGTGGCGGGACAGCCCGACCTTCCTCACCGACCAGCAGGTCGACGCCAGCATCGACCTGGTCGACCTGGAGTGGCTGCGCCGGCGCGGCCTGCTCGCCTTTTGCTATCGGGAACAGCCCGCGAGCCTCGTCGGCCGCGGGTGGGGGGCCGTGCGGCGCCTGCTCCTGCCGGACCTCACCCCGCACACCGCCGGGCTGGCGTTCCGCCGGACCCGGCGCGAGGTGGTGGCCCTGCTCAACGACATCGGCCGGGAGTTCGCGTCGGCCACCCCGCCGGCCACCCCGCCGCTCTGGGTGACCAGCCTGGCGCGCAGCGCCGAGCACCAGCATCGGCTGCGCCGCCTCGGATACGCCGCCATGATGCCCAGCGGGCACTGCCTCGGCTGGGCGGCCGACCTGGAGCTGGCCTGGTACCGCCGCTTCGGAGCGCGCGACGCCCTGGCCGAGCTGCTGCTGGCCCGGCAGCGGGCCGGCGAGATCAACGTGGTCGACGAGGGGCAGACCTGGCACGTCTGCCTCGCGCCCACCGCCCGCCGCCGGTTCCGCCGCGCGTACGAAGCCGAGATGGGGGTGTGAGCGGGCGGCCGACGGCCGCAACGCGAGGTCCGATCGCCGCCAGCATCCGCCGGGCGTACGGGCCAGGCTGGGTGTTGTGACGAAGGGACTCGCGTACCTGATCCAGCCGATGCCGGGCGAGACGCTGGCCGGCGTACGGCGCGGCGGCCTCGACGCGTCCGGCCAGCCGCCGCAGCGGCTCACCGCCGAGGGAGGCGAGCCGCTGCGCTGCTGCCTGCGTGACGCCACAGCGGGCGAGCCGCTGCTGCTCTTCGGGTACGCCCCACCGCTGCCGGCCGGCCCGTACCGCGAGGTGGGGCCGGTCTTCGCCCACGACGCCGACTGCCCCGGGCCGGACCGCCCGACGGGCTACCCGCCGGACTGGCGCGGGCGGCCCCAGGTGCTGCGGGCGTACGACCGCCGGGGCCGGATCGTGGGCGGCCGGCTCCACGACGGCGGCGACCCGGAGCGGGTCATCGCCGAGTTGCTCGCCGATCCGGCGGTGGACCGGCTGCACAGTCGCAACGTGGTGTACGGCTGCTTCATGTTCGCCGTCGCGCGTCCGGGGGCGTGACCGGCGGTGGCCCGGGTATCAGCCGGGCATGGCCGGACTGGACGCGCTCGTGGTGGGCCAGGTGTGCCGGGATCTCGTCCTGCTCGTGGACGAGGTGCCCGGTCCGTCCCGTACGACGCCGGTGCGCCGTCGGCGGGAACTGCTCGGCGGCAAGGGGGCCAACCAGGCCGTCGGGCTCGCCCAGCTCGGCGCGCGGCCCGGGCTGCTCGGTGTGGTCGGCGAGGACGAGGTCGGCGACCGGCTGCTCGGCCAGGCCCGCAGCGACGGCATCGACGTCGCCCCGGTACTGCGCCGGCCGGACACGCCCAGCGCGCTGATCGTGGACGTGGTGGACGCCCGGGCACACTGGCGCTACCTCGAGGACATCCCCGAGGCTACCCTGCTGACCGAGGCGGACGTGACCGGTGCGGCGGAGGTGCTGGGGGCGGCCCAGGCCGTACTCGTACAGCTCCAGCAGCCGCTGCCGGCGGTGCTCGCGGCGGCCCGGTGCGCCCGCGCCGCGGACCGGCTGGTCGTGCTGGACGGCGCTCCGGAGGACCCGGACGGCGCGGCCGAACTGCTCGCCCTCGCCGACGTGCTGCGGGCCGACGCGCAGGAGGCCGGCCTGATCGTGGGCGACGCGCCGAAGGACGCCGAAACGGGCCTGCGGGCCGGCCGGGAGCTGCTCGCCCGGGGGCCGTCCCTGGCGGCGGTCGAGGTGGCGGGGGAGGGGAACGCCTTCGTCTGGCCGGACGGCGAGCTGTTCGTGCCGCTCAGCGACACGCCCACGGTGGACACCACCGGCGCCGGGGACGCCTTCGTCGCCGCCCTGACCGTGGGCCTGCTGCGCGGCGAGCCGCACGAGCGCCTCGCCCGCTACGCGGTGGCTGCGGCAGGTGCCACCGTCGGTCATCCCGGCGGCCGGCCCGCCCTCACCTCCGCGGCGATCGACGCGCAGCTGGCCCGCATCCCCGCCTGCTGAGCCGATGGACAACCGTCGCTGCCGCCTCTAGCGTCGCGAGCATGCGGAGGACTTTGCTCGCCACCGGCCTCGCTCTGCTGCTCGCTGGCACCGGCTGCGCCGCCGGCGAACGGACCCCGCCGTCCTCGACCGGCACGCCGAACGCCTCCCGGCAGGACGCCGACCAGGCCGAGCGGACCCTGGCCAGCCTTCGCAAGGTCGACGACCTGCCGCTGTACGAGATGACCTACGTCGGGGACTACGACCCGATGGCCGGTATCTCCGGCTCCCCCGAGGCGAGCCCGTTCGGCTGCTCGCTGTTCGCGGCGCTCGGCGACCGGAGCCGCCCGTTGTTCGCCCGCAACTTCGACTGGGACCCGAACCCGGCGCTGGTGCTGCGCACCGATCCGCCCGACGCGTACGCCTCCGTCTCGCTGGTGGACATCTCGTACCTCGGCGTCGGCGACGACCCGGCCGGGGACCGCCGGCTGCTCAACGCGCCGCTGCTGCCCTTCGACGGGATGAACGAGCGCGGCCTGGCGGTGGGCCTGGCCGCCGACGACGGGGCGACGGCGCGGCCCGTGCCGGGCCGCCCCACCGTGGGGTCGGTACGCATCCTCCGGCTGGTGCTGGACGAGGCAGCCACGGTGGACGAGGCGATCGGCGTGTTCGAGCGGTACAACCTCGACTTCGACGGCGGGCCGCCGCTGCACTACCTGCTCGCCGACGCCACCGGCGCCTCGGCGGTGGTCGAGTTCGTCGACGGCGCGATGCGCGCGGAGAAGGGTCGGGGCACCTGGCAGGCGCTGACCAACGTGCCCGCCGTCGGCGTTGCCGACCGCGACCTGCGCCGGGACCACCGGTACGGCCTGCTGGCCGAGGCGCTGGACCAGGCCGGAGGGGCGGTGGACGCGCCGTCCGCGCTGCGCCTGCTCAACTCGGTGCGTCAGGCGCACACCCGCTGGTCCGTGGTGTACGGCCTGACGACGGGCGAGGTGCGGCTGGTCACCGCCGGGGGCGCCGGCGAGCGCGCCTACCGCCTGCCGATGGGCTGACCTCTTGGACGGCAGCGGGTTGCGTCCCGGTGCGGCTCGGTTTCCCGGGCGTGACGATGATGTCTGATGCCCTTTCGAGCTGAGTCGTTGGTGATGTCAGCCGCCCCGTCCGGGCGCGGGCGGGTCGCCCGCCGCGGGGCGGCAGGGGCCGTCGTGGTCGGCCGGCAGGGCGCAGCGGGCGGGGCCGGGCAGCCGGGCGTCGCACCAGACCCGGGTACGCACGAACTGGCGGTCCTCCTCGCTGAGGGTGGTCTCGCCGAAGTCGATGGCGGTGACGTGCTGGAGCGATACCCGGAGCGCGACGGCCAGGGCGGCGGCGTCGGCAGAGCGGGTCAGCGTGGTGGGCAGGTGGATGATCCACCGGGGCGCGCTCATTGCGGCCACCGGCTGTTCGGGGAGGCCGGGTGGTCCCGGCAGCCGGTGTGCCGGGACTGCCACTGGCGCAGGGCCTGCCGGATGCGTTCCGCCTCGGTGGTGGCAGTGGTCAGCTCGCGGCGTAACCGGTCGAGTTCGTCGGCGGCGCGGTCGAGCAGCGCGTCGACCTGCGCGGGGTCGTAACCGCGCCAGCGGGTGTCGAAGGTGGCGGCCCGGAGCTGGTGAGCGTACAGGTGCTGGCCGGTCACGTAGATCACCGCCGGGGCGCCGTCCACTCGGCGACCAGGCCGGCGACCTGGTGCTCGGTGAGGCCGCGCCGGTCGAGAACCCGGCGGCCCCAGCGGTGCAGGCGGCACGGGTGCGGGGCGCGGTCGTTGCGGCAACGGGGGCCGTTCGGCCACTGCTCCGCTGCGTGTACGGCGATTGCGGTCACCGCGAGGCCGACGTCCTCGGCCGTCACGCGCGGCGGCTGGGGAAGCTCGCCGAGAACAACGTCGATCGAATCCATGTCCCTCCCTGGTCGATGGGAGCGGCACCGAGACGGGCGGGGACGACCGGCGCGACCGCGCGTCCGCGCCGGCCGGAGCCCGGCACCCGCCCCGGGCCTGTCCGTGCTGGAACTGTGAGGTGGCTGAGGTCGGAGCAGCACACGGCCGCGCCGGTCGAACGCCGCTCCGAGAGAAGGTGCACAGTGCCTAGCTGGGCTCTTCTCGCTCCAAACTTTACCGATAATACTGGTAAAGTCAACGATGCGCTTGAAGTCCTCCCGGCGGCATGATCAGATGGGCGTGCCTAGCTGGGAGTACTTCGCATGCCCGCATCACGGAAGTTCGAGCCGCACTATCGGCGGATCATCGCCGACATCAGGGGACGCATCGCCTCGGGCGAGTGGCCACCCGGCCACAAGCTGCCGTCCACCAAAGCGCTCGCCGACATGTACGAGGTCGGCAGCCAGTCCACCGTCCGTCAGGCGATCACGATCCTCATCGAGACCGGCGAGTTGTACGGCCACCAGGGCCTCGGCGTGTTCGTTGCCGACCGTTCCTCGTCCTGAGGTCTGGGTCAGCTCCCGACTGATATCGCTACCGCTATCAGCTCGAAAGGCGATGCGGGGGAGTACCTGCCGGGGCGAAGCTGCCGGCCCAGCGATCGTTCGAGCCCGGCGCGGCCGGAGGGCACCTCCGGGCACCCTCGTACGCTGGGTGACCGTGGACCGCATCATCTTCGGCCGGCCGCTACGCAGCGTCGCCTTCGACGTCGCCGTCTCCGGGCTGGTGGCGCTCTTCGCCGTCGCCGGGGGCGTCGCCCAGCCGGGTGGCTGGAAGGCCACCCTGGTCGGGGTCGGGATGGCCCTGGTCCTGCTGTTCCGGCGGACCCACCCGTCGGCGGTGGCGGCGGTGGTGGGCGCGCTGGCGCTGGTCCAGGTCGTCCTCGGTTGGGGTCCGCTGGGCTACGACATCGCCGTGCTGATCGCCCTCTACAGCGTGGTCAAGTACGCCGACCGGCTCCGGGACGGGGTGATCGCCGGGCTGGTCGCCGCGGTCGGCGTGGTGCTGGCCGCGCTCCAGGTGCGGGGGCCGGCCGCCTGGTGGGCCAGCGCGATCTACTTCGGGCTGATCACCGGCGCGGTGTGGCTGATGGGACTGAACGTGCGGACCCGCCGGCTCTACGTGCTGAGCCTCGAGGAGCGGGCGAGCACGCTGGAACGCGAGCGGGAGGCGGAGGCGCGGGCGGCGGTGGCCGAGGAGCGGACCCGGATCGCCCGGGAGCTGCACGACGTGGTCGCGCACAGCATGGCAGTGATGATCGTGCAGGCCGACGGGGTCCGGTTCACCATCGACCGGGACCCGGCCACCGCCCGCGAGGCGGCCAAGGTGGTGGCGGACACCGGCCGGCAGGCGCTGGAGGAGATGCGCCGGCTGGTGGGCGTACTGCGGGAGCCGAGCCGGCCGGAGCCGGTGGCCGCGCCGGGCGCGGCGGCCGAACCCGACGGCGCCCTCTCCGCCGAGCCGGCGCACCGCCGGCCGGCGCTGGTGGAACTGCCCGCTCTGCTGGACCGGTTCCGCGCCGCCGGCCTGCGGGTCGACTACGCGGTCACCGGCGATCCGGCGCCCCTGCCGCCCGGGCTGGAGCTGACGGTCTACCGGGTGGTGCAGGAGTCGCTGACCAACGCGCTCAAGCACGCCGGGGTGGGCGCGTCGGTGGAGCTGAGCCTGGACTGGTCCGCGACCACCGTCGTGGTCCGGGCCGTGGACGACGGGCGCGGCCGGCCGGTGGTCCGGCCGGCGCCGTCCGGCGGGCACGGCCTGCTCGGCATGCGCGAGCGGGTCGGGGTGTACGACGGCAGCCTCACCGCCGGCCCCACACTGGCCGGGGGCTGGCGGGTCGAGGCGCGGCTGCCGCTACCGTCGGCGCCGGGGACCGAGCAGGGGGAGGCGGCATGACCGTCCGGGTGTTGATCGTCGACGACCAGGCGCTGGTGCGCGCCGGGTTCCGCATGGTGCTGGACTCCCAGCCGGATCTGGCGGTGGTGGGCGAGGCGATCGACGGCGCCGACGCGCTGCGGGTCCTCGACCGGGTCGAGGCGGACGTGGTGGTGATGGACCTGCGGATGCCGACCATGGACGGGGTGGAGGCGACCCGACGGATCTGTGCCCGGCCGCCCGCCGGGCGGCCGCGGGTGCTGGTGCTCACCACCTTCGACACCGAGGCCGACGCGTTCGCCGCGCTCCAGGCGGGGGCCAGCGGCTTCCTGCTCAAGAACGTCCCGCCGGAGGAGTTGCTGGCCGCGATCCGGGTGGTCGCCGAGGGTGACTCGGTGGTGGCCCCGTCGATCACCCGGCGGCTGTTGGACCGGTTCGCCGGTCAGCTCGGCCCCGGACCCACTGAGGACCCCCGGTTGACCCAGCTCACCGAGCGGGAACGGGAGATCCTGCTGCTGGTGGCGCAGGGGTTGTCCAACGCGGAGATCGCCGCCCGGGTGCACGTCGCCGAGGCGACGGTGAAGACCCACGTCGGCCGGATCCTGGCGAAGCTCCAGCTCCGCGACCGGGTGCAGGCGGTGGTGCTGGCGTACGAGAGCGGCCTGGTCACGCCGGGCGGCTGAGCCGGCGTACGACCTGGGTCGTACGGGTCCACCCCGTCGGGGGCGACCGCCGGCGTACCAGGATCGAGCGCGCAGGTGGAGATCAACCGGGCGGCGTCGGCCATAGCGTCGGAGGCGTCAGATGAACATCTCCACACGGGGAGCAACACGTGTCCGTCGCACCCGCGACCACCGGCGTCGCCGTCACCGCCCGAGCGCTGCGCAAGGAGTACGGCTCCGCGCAGTCCCGCGTCGTCGCCCTCGACGGCGTCGACCTCGACCTCGCCGCCGGCGAGTTCACCGCCGTCATGGGCCCCTCCGGCTCCGGCAAGTCCACCCTCATGCACTGCCTCGCCGGCCTCGACCGGCCCTCCGCCGGGACCGTCCGGATCGGCGACGCCGACCTGGCCCGGCTCGACGACCGCCGGCTGACCCTGCTGCGGCGGGAGCGGATCGGCTTCGTCTTCCAGAAGTTCAACCTGCTGCCGACCCTCACCGCCGAGGAGAACATCGTGCTGCCGCTGGCCATCGCCGGCCGCCGGCCCGATCCGGCCTGGTTGCGGCAGGTGGTGGCCGCGGTCGGGCTCACCGACCGTCTCGGGCACCGGCCGGCCGAACTCTCCGGCGGCCAGCAGCAGCGGGTGGCAGTGGCCCGCGCGCTGATCACCCGCCCCTGGGTGCTCTTCGCCGACGAGCCCACCGGCAACCTCGACTCCCGCTCGGGCGCGGAGGTGCTGCGTCTGCTCCGCGAGGCGGTCGACACCCTCGGCCAGACCGTGGTCATGGTGACCCACGATCCGGTGGCCGCCGGCCACGCCGACCGGGTCGTCTTCCTCGCCGACGGCCGGATGGTCGACGAGCTGGTCCGGCCCACCGTCGGTCAGGTACGCGAGGCACTCACCCGCCTCGACCCGGCCGGCGCCGGCGTGCCGGTGGGGCGGTGACCGGGATGCTGCGTCTCACCCTGCGTCAGGTTCGCGCCGACTGGCTGCGCCTGCTGCTCTCCTCGCTGGCGATCGTCCTCGGGGTCGCCTTCGTCGCCGGCACCCTGATCTTCACCGACGGCATCCGCGCCGGGGCGTACGCCCGCGCCGGCACCTTCGACCGGCACACCGACCTCGGCGTGTACGGCCGGGACGACAAGCCCCTGCCGGCCGCCCTGGTGGACCGGGTCCGGGCCGTCGACGGGGTGGCCGCCGCCGGGGGTGAACTGCTCGGCTCGGGCGGGGTCGTCGGCGCCGACGGCCGGCCGGTGCTCGGCTACGCGGTCCTCGCCGCCGTCCCGACCGACCCGGCCGTGCAGTCGTACGACGTGGTGGCCGGCCGGCTGCCGCAGCGCCCGGGCGAGCTGGTCCTCGACGCGCCCACCGTCGCCGAGCAGGGCTTCCGGCTCGGCTCCCCGGTCCGCGTCGGCGGCGCCACCGGGGCGGCCCGGCCGTACACCCTGGTCGGCACCGTCGACGTGGACGGCACCTCGCGGGACGTCGGCGGGCCCTACATCGGGCTGGCCGGCGCGGACGCCCTCACGGTGAGCGGCCAACGCGGGTACGACCGGATCGTCGTCGCCGCTCGGCCCGGGGTGGACCACGCCGCGCTCGTCGAGCGGGTCCGGGCGGCGGTCGGCCCCGGCGTGGTGGTCAAGGACCGGCAGCGGATCCTCGACGACGCCGTGGAGGACGGCGTACGGAACCTGCGGCAGTTCAGCGCCTTCCTGCTCACCTTCGCCGCGGTGGCCGTGGTGGTCTCCGGTTTCGTCATCGCCAACACCTTCGCCATCGTGCTGGCCCAGCGCACCCGGCGTACCGCGCTGCTCCGGCTGGTCGGGGCCACCCGCGGCCAGGTGTTCCGGGCCACGCTGCTGGAGGCGGCGGTGACCGGGCTGGTCGCGTCGGCCGTCGGAGTGCTGGCCGGGGCGGGTCTGGCCGTCGGGCTGGACGCCCTGATGTCCGCCCAGGGCGCACCGGCGGGCGGCCCGCTCACGATGAGCCCGGCGACGGTGCTGCTCTGTCTCGTCCTCGGCACCCTGATGACGGTCGGTGCCGCCGCGGTGCCGAGCTGGCAGGGCACCCGGATCGCCCCGGTGGCGGCCCTGACCGACGCGGCCGTGCAGCCGGCCCGGCGGGCGGGCCGGATCCGGCTCGCGGCCGGCGCGCTGGTGCTCGCCGGGGGCGTGGCCGCCCTGCTCGGCGCCGGCGCGACCGGCCAGGTGGCGCTGGTCGCGCTCGGCGGGGTGCTGGCCTTCTTCGGGATCGTGCTGTTCGGGCCGGTGCTGGTGCCGGCGCTGGTCCGCCTGCTCGGCCTGCCGGTCCGTCCGCTGCTCGGCGCGACCGCCGGGCTGGCCGTCGCCAACGCCGTACGCAACCCACGCCGGATCGCCGCCACCGCGACCGCGCTGGTGATCGGGATCGGGCTGGTCACCGCCTTCGTGGTCGGCGCGGCCAGCGCCAAGCGGGGCATCGAGGACGGGGTCGACGCCGAGGTCGGGGTGGACTTCGTGGTGACCGGCATCGGTGGCGACCTGCCCGCCCCGCTGGCCGGCGCGCTGGCCGCCCGCCCCGAGCTGGGCGTGGTGCACGAGCAGCGCAGCCGGGTGGCCGACGGGGCGCAGCTGCGCGCGGCGCACCCGGCGCTGGTGCGCCGGACGCTGACCGGCGTCGACGCCGGCGACGTGGGCGGGCTGGGGCCCGGCGCGGTGCTGGTGCACCGGGAGTTGGCCGCGGCGCGCGGCTGGACCGTCGGGCAGAACGTCACCCTCGCCGGCCGGCAGTTCCGGATCGCCGCGGTGGTGCACGGCGACGACGCCCCGCTGGCCGGCAGCCCGGTCCCGGCCGGGTACGTGGTCGACGTGGTGGATTCGGACTTCACCCGGCTCTTCCCGGCGCAGCGCGGCTACCTCGCCGAGGTGGACCCGGCGCCAGGGATCGCCCCGGCGACCGCGAAGGCGGCGATCACGCAGGTGCTGGCCGACTACCCGACGGTCAACCTGATGGACCAGGCGGCGTACAAGAAGATGCTCACCGGCACGGTGGACATGGTGCTGGGCTTCGTCACCGCGTTGCTCGGCCTGGCGGTGATCATCGCGCTGGTCGGGGTGGCCAACACACTGTCCCTGTCCGTGGTGGAACGCACCCGGGAGAACGCGGTGCTGCGGGCGGTGGGGCTGACCCGGGGCGGCATGCGGGCCGCGCTGGCCGTCGAGGCGGTGCTCACCGCGCTGGTCGGCACCCTGCTCGGCATCGCGCTGGGCACCGGCGTGGGCGCCGGCGCGATGGCCGTCGTGGCCCGGATCGGCGGCGACTTCATCCTGGTCATGCCGTGGGGGCGGCTCGGCATCGTCGTGGCCGTGGCGGTGCTGGCCGCGCTGGCCGCCAGCGTCCTCCCGGCCCGGCGGGCGCTGTCCCGGCCGGTGGTGGAGGCGCTCGGCGCGGAGTGACGGAGAGCGACCTGGCTGGCGCACCGGGACCGGTGCGCCAGCCAGGCACCGGGTGGTTCAGCCGTTCGGTTGCTGGTTGCCCTCGCCGGTGCCCGGGGTGGTCGGCGTCGCGGTGCCGCTCGACGGCGAACTGCTCGGCGTCGTCGCGGGAGGGCTGCTCGGCGTCGTCGGCGGACCGGTCGGGTCGGTCGACGGTTCCTCCGTGGGCGACGGCTCGACCGACCCGCTCGGGGATCCGGTCGGGGTCGGGCTCGTCGTCTTCGACGGACGGCCGGTCGGCCCCGGCCGGTACGGTCGGCTGCTCTCCTGAGCGGAAGCCGACTCGGGAGCGGCCGGCGCGTCCTCGCTGGTCGCGACGGCCGGTGGGGTGCTCTCGATGGTGGTCGCCGGCTCGCCCGTGCCGTTGGCGGCGCCCAGCGCGGCACCGAGCGCGGCCATCGCCACGAGCACCGCGGCGAGCGCGCCGACGAGCGTCCCCCGCCGGCCCAGGCGACCGGGCCGGGGCCCGGCCGGCGTCGCCGGCACGACCGGGAGATCGTCCCTGGTGTCCGTCATCCCGGCCGAGTTGCGTAGTCGGACCGGCACCATCGAGGTCGGCGCCTCGGAGACAGCCGCACGGGCGGCGGCGGCCATCGCCGAGCCGCTCGGAAACCGCTCGGCCGGGTCCTTCGCGAGGGCCCGGGCGACCAGGTCGCGGACCGGCTGCGGGATGGCCGCCGGCAGCTCCGGCGGCTCGTCGTCCAGGTGCCGGACGGCCACCTGGAGCGGGTTGTCCCCGGTGAAGGGCGGGCTGCCGGTGAGGCAGCAGTAGGCCACCGCGCCGAGCGCGTAGACGTCGGTGGCGCCGGAGACCGGGCGGCCGGCGGCCTGCTCGGGGGCCATGTAGAGGGCGGTGCCCGGCACCGCGTTCGTGCTGGTGATGCTGGTCACATTGGTCGAGCGGGCCACCCCGAAGTCGACCAGCACCACGCTGCCGTTCTCCTGGACCAGCAGGTTGCTCGGCTTGACGTCCCGGTGGACGATGCCCCGGGCGTGCGCGGCGTGCAGGGCCTGGGCGACCTGCGCCACGACGGACATGGTCTCGGCGACGTCGAGCTGGCCGGCCGCCTCGATCCGCCTGGACAGCGGCTCGCCCTCGACGAACTCCATGACCAGGTAGTCGGCTCGGCTGCCGTCGGGCAGATCGTCCTCGCCGCAGTCGAAGACCTGCACCACGCCCGGGTGGCGCAGGGACGCCATGATCCGCGCCTCGGCGCGGAAGCGGGCGATGAAGTCGGGATCGGAGACCAGCGCGGGCAGCAGGACCTTGACCGCGACCTGACGGCCCAGCACCAGGTCCGTGGCACGCCAGACATCGCCCATGCCGCCGGTGGCGACACGGTCGTCCAGGCGGTACCGACCGCTGAGCACGACCCCCGAAGACAACACCCCCATACCGTACCCAGCACGGTCGCGAAGTATTTCCCGCGATCTCTCTTGCGCCGGCCGGGTCGGCGGTCCGACTCGATCCGCCGAACGGCCAGCCGCCGTCGCGCCGATCGGCCGAGGGTGATGAACCGGGTACGATCGGCCAGGAAAGGCCCGCCGCCGACGGTATGTCCGGCTGCGCGGCCCGGTTCACCACACTTTCGCCCGCACGTAGCGTCCGCGCGGTGGAGTTTGTTACGCCGACTCGCCGTTGACATCGGGCGATAATTCTCACTTCTGTGCGCTGGACTGCCGCCTTGTCCGTAGGTCCATCGGCTCCTACCGTTAGCCCGGCTTCGGGTCACCCCATCACGCGGGTACGGTGTGTCCGCCGACGGCCGTACATCGCGGCACGTGTCCATGCGCGTCCGCACGCTGCGCGTCGAACGCCGATCAGGTCAGCAGGGGGCTGATGGTGCGGGTGGTGATCCGGTCACCCGACCGGTCGGGCATCGGATGCGCCCGCACCGGCATGCTCCGGTCCCGGGAATCGGCAGGGCGGGAACGGCGGGTCCATGACCGGTGAGCTGAGCGAGGTGGTCGCCGCGGCGCAGGCAGGCGACGAGGAGGCGTTCCGCTTCCTCTACCGCAGCCTGCAGCCCGGCCTGCTGCGCTACCTCACCGCGCTGGTCGGCGGGGACGCCGAGGACGTGGCCTCCGAGACCTGGTTGCAGATCTCCCGTGACCTGCCCAGCTTCACCGGCGGCGAGTTCCGGGCCTGGACGGTCACCATCGCCCGTAACCGGGCCATGGACCATCTGCGCCGGCAGCGCCGGCGGCCGTCCCTGCCGGTGCCGGTGCAGGCGCTCAGCGGCCTGGCCGGGGACGCGGACACCGCCGAGCGGGCCGGCGAGACCATCGGTACCGAGAGCGCGCTGGCGCTGATCGCGACCCTGCCACCGCGGGAGGCGGAGGCGGTTCTGCTGCGGGCCGTGATCGGGCTCGACGCGGAAACCGCCGGGCGGGTCCTCGGCCGGCGCGCGGGAGCCGTTCGTACCGCGGCGCACCGGGGTCTGCGGCGGCTCGCCGCGCTCCTGGAACGCGTCGACGTCGGGCAGCCGTCCGAGCGGGCCGCGCCGCCCCGCCCCCGCACCGGGCGGGGGCGGCAGACGCCGAACGCGCCGAAGGCGGAGCCGGCGGACTGATGACTCTGAGGGGTTTGGGATGAGCTTTCGCCGGTCCGACGGGCCTGCCGACCGGGCGGAGTACGAGCGTCTCCTCGACGCGGCCCGCGCCGGACAGCCACCGTCGCCCGGGGCCGACCCGCTGGCCCACCTGCTCGCCGCGGCGGCCGCCCCGGCCGGTCCCGGCGAGCTGCCCGGTGAGGAGCAGGCGCTCGCCGCGTTCCGGGCGGCCCGGGCGAACCCGCCGGTCGCCCCGGCGCGCGTACCACGGCGGCGACGGTTACGGGTCGGCGTGGCGGCCTGGGCGGCCGGCCTCACCGCCGTCGCCACCGCGGGGGTCGCCGTCGCCGCGGTGAAGCTGGACCGGCCGGGGGTGCCGGTGCCGCCGCCGGCGTCGACCAGCGCGGGCAGCGCCAGTGCGGGCAGTCCCGATGGGGCCGGCACCGCCGGAGCCAACCCGGGTCCGTCGGCCCGGTCGGCCGACCCGAGTCCGACCGACGGCCCGTCGGCTCCGGTCCCGTCCGCCGCCCCCGACCCGACCCGTCCCGGCGGCCCCGACCGGCCGCCGACCGTGGGCAAACTGACCGGCCAGTGCCGGGCGTACCGGGCGAAGCCGGTCCCGGAGCGGGTGGAGGCGCTGGAGACTGCGGGCTTTGCCGACCTGGTCGCCGCGGCCGGCGGTGCCGATCAGGTCGACGCCTACTGCGCCCGGCTCGTGTCGGAATCGGCCAGCCAGCCGTCGCCGAACGCCAACTCCAGTCGCTCGTCGCAGGCCGCACCGGCAGGGACTCCCGCCCGCCGGCCCGGCAGGCCGGCTGTCGACTGACCCGGACCCAACCGGATTTCGGACAAACATTCATCTCTCCGGACGCGCCGATTCTGTCTGCTAGACAGAGGGTGGTGGGACCGTGCGTAGTTGTCGCGTGACGCTGCGTGTTTGGTCGATGTCGTGGTCGCCACCGCCGGAGAGAGGAGCCGTCTCTTGGTGATGTCGCCGGAGCTGGACCGGGCCACCGTCCTGCGGGACGAGGCCGCGGCAGCCGGGCACCTCGCCAGGATCTGCTTCAAGACCGGCCCACCGGCCCTGACCGGTGTGGAGCTGGAATGGACGGTGCACGACGCCGCGGACCCGGCCCGCCCGATCGACCGGGCGCGACTGCGCCGGGCGCTCGGGGGGCACTGCCCCGTCACCATCGATCCCACCAGCCCGGCCCGGAGGCTCCGGCACGGGGGCACCGTGACCGTCGAGCCGGGCGGGCAGGTGGAGATCTCCTCCGCGCCGCGACCGTCGATCGCCGCGCTGATCCGAGCCACCGAAGCCGACGTGGCCGAACTGGTTACCGCCCTGGACGCCGCCGGTCTCGTCCTCGGCCGGACCGGGATGGATCCCTGGCGGGTCCCGAATCCGGTCGTGGAAACGCCCCGCTACCAGGCCATGCGGTGTGTCTTCGACCGGCGCGGCGCGGCCGGTCGGGTCATGATGTACAGCACCGCAGGCCTCCAGGTCTGCCTCGACGCGGGGGAGCCGGACCGGTTGGCGCAGCGGTGGGCCGCCGCCCACGCCGTCGGGCCACCCCTGCTGGCCGCCTTCGCCACCGCCGACCGGTACGCCGGCCGGTGTACCGGATGGGCCTCCGCCCGGATGGCCGCCTGGCTGGCCATCGATCCGGCGCGGACCCGCCCGGTCTGGTCGCCCGCGCGGCCCGACCACGACCCGGTGGCCGCCTGGACCGAGTACGCGCTCGCCGCGCCCCTGCTCTGCGTGCGTGGCGGTCCCGACTGGACCCCGCCGGCCGGCGTCACCTTCGCCGACTGGCTGGCCGGGGCGCTGCCCCGCCCGCCCACCAGCGACGACCTGGAATACCACGTCAGCACGCTCTTCCCCCCGGTACGCCCGCGCGGCTACCTCGAGATCCGCTACCTGGACGCCCAGCCGGGCCGGCAGTGGCGGCTGCCGCTCGCGGTGCTGGCCGCGCTCTTCGCCGCGCCGGCCACCACCCGGGAGGCCCTCACGGTCGCCGCCCCGGTGGCCGACCGCTGGTACGCCGCTGCCCGGTACGGGCTGGCCGACCGGCCGCTGGCCGGCGCCGCGGTGGCGCTGTTCGAGCTGGCCCTGGGGGCCCTGCCCGGGCTGGACCTGCCGGCCGGGATCCACGAGGAGGCGAGCCGAGAGATCCGGCGGCGCCGCGCCGCCGCGGAGGGGAGGCACCGGTGACCACGACCGAGCGGCCGGGTACGGACAGCGAGCGGCTGCGCAGCCGGATCGCGGCGGAGCTGGACCGCACCCGGGGCCGTACCGCCCTGCTGACCGACGCGGTGGACGACGACGACCTGATGCGGCAGCACTCCACGCTGATGTCGCCGCTGGTGTGGGACCTGGCCCACGTCGGCAACCAGGAGGAACTCTGGCTGGTCCGCGACGTCGGTGGCCGGGAACCGGTGCGCCGCGACATCGACGACCTGTACGACGCGTTCAAGCAGCCCCGCAAGGACCGGCCCGCGCTGCCGCTGCTGCCCCCGGCCGAGGCGCGGGCGTACGTGCGGGCCGTGCGGGACAAGGTCTACGACCTGCTCGACGGGATCCGGTTCACCGACCGGAAGCTGGTCGAGGACGGGTTCGCGTTCGGGATGATCGTGCAGCACGAGCAGCAGCACGACGAGACCATGCTCGCCACCCACCAGCTGCGCGCCGGTGGGCCGGTGCTGGACGCGCCGCCGCCGCCCGAGCCGCGCGTGCGGGTGGGCGGGGAGGTGCTGGTGCCGGCCGGGCCGTTCACCATGGGCACCTCGACCGACCCGTGGGCGCTGGACAACGAGCGCCCCGCGCACACCGTCGAGCTGCCGGCGTACGTCATCGACGCGACACCGGTCACCAACGGGCAGTACCGCGCGTTCATCGCCGACGGCGGGTACGACGAGCCGCGTTGGTGGAGCGCGGCGGGCTGGCGGCACCGGGCCGAGGCGGGGCTGGTCGCGCCGATGCACTGGCGGCGGGACGGCGACGGCTGGGCGTACCGCCGGTTCGGCCGGTGGTCGCCGGTCCGCGACGACGAGCCGGTGGTGCACGTCTGCTGGTACGAGGCGCAGGCGTACGCGGCCTGGGCCGGCAAACGACTGCCCACCGAGGCCGAGTGGGAGAAGGCGGCGCGCTGGGACCCGGCGAGTGGCCGCTCCCGGCGCTATCCGTGGGGCGACGAGGAGCCGAGCGTCGGGCACGCCAACCTGGGCCAGCGGCACCTGTGGCCGGCACCGGTGGGGGCGTACCCGGCGGGCGCCTCGCCGCTCGGCGTGCACCAACTCGTCGGCGACGTCTGGGAGTGGACCTCGAGCACCTTCCGGGGGCACCCGGGCTTCGCCGCCTTCCCCTACCGGGAGTATTCCGAGGTCTTCTTCGGCGACGACTACCGGGTGCTGCGTGGCGGCTCGTTCGGCACCGACCGGGCCGCCTGCCGGGGCACGTTCCGCAACTGGGACTACCCGATCCGCCGGCAGATCTTCAGCGGCTTCCGCTGCGCCCGGGACGCCCGTCCGGAGGAGGCGGAACCGTGAGCGGCGGTGCCGGCTGATGTGCCGCCACCTGGCGTACCTCGGTCCGCCGGTCCGGCTGCGCAGCCTGCTGTACGACCCGCCGTACGGGCTGCTGCGGCAGTCCTGGGCGCCCCGCGACATGCGCGGCGGCGGCACCGTCAACGCGGACGGTTTCGGGGTCGGCTGGTATCCGGACGGTGGCGAACCGGTGCGCTACCGGCGGGCGCAGCCGCTGTGGAGCGACACCACGCTGCCGGGGCTGGCCGCGGTGACGGTCGCCGGTGCCATGGTGGCCGCCGTCCGCTCCGCCACGGTCGGCATGCCGGTGCAGGAGACGGCGGCCGCGCCGTTCGCCGAGGGGCGCTGGCTGTTCAGCCACAACGGCGTGATCCGGGGCTGGCCGGACGCGGTGGTGTCGCTCGCCGCCGAGCTGCCGGTCCGGGACCTGCTGACGCTGGACGCGCCGACCGACGCGGCGCTGCTCTGGGCGCTGGTGCGGCACCGGCTGCGGGCCGGCGAGGACCCGGCACGGGCGGTGGCCGCGACCGTCGCGGCGGTCACCGCGGTCGCCCCCGGGTCGCGGCTGAACCTGCTGCTCACCGACGGTGCGGTGGTGGTGGCCAGCGCGGCCGGGCACGCGCTGTCGCTGCGCAGTACGCCGGGGTCGGTGCTGCTGGCCTCGGAACCCCTCGACGACGACCCGGGCTGGCGGTCGGTGCCGGAGGGGCGGTTGGTGGTGGCCACCGCGACCGGGGTGCGGCTCCGGGACCCGGTGGTCGCCTGAAGCGACGTTTCCACAGGTGGGGCAGGAGTTCGGGCAACGGAAGGGACACCTGATGAGCGCGGAACCACTGGAGATCTACCTGGAGGAGCAGGACCTGGGCCGCAGTCTGCGGGAGGACGTGCAGGTCGGGCTGACGGCGCGGCCGAAGTGGCTGCCGCCGAAGTGGTTCTACGATGCCCGGGGCAGTGAACTGTTCGAGGAGATCACCCGGCTGCCGGAGTACTACCCGACCCGGGCCGAGCGGGCCGTGCTGGCCGAGCACGCCGACGAGATCGTCGAGCTGACCGGCGCGAAGACGCTGATCGAGCTGGGCTCCGGTTCGTCGGAGAAGACCCGGCTGCTGCTGGACGCCTTCACCCGCCACGGCGAGCTGGGCACGTTCGTGCCGCTGGACGTCTCGGTCGACGCGCTGCGCCAGTCCACCGGGCAGATCGCCGCCGAGTATCCCGGTCTGCGGGTACGCGGGATCGTCGGCGACTTCACCCGGCAGCTGGACCGGCTGCCCACCGGCGGCCGGCGGCTGGTGGTGTTCCTCGGCGGCACGATCGGCAACCTGCTCCCGGTGGAGCGGGCCGAGTTCCTGGCCGCCATGCGCGCCGCCCTGGAGGCCGGCGACTGGCTTCTGGTCGGCACCGACCTGGTGAAGGACCCGAAGGTGATCGTGCCCGCGTACGACGACGCGGCCGGAGTGACCGCCGACTTCAACCGCAACGTGCTCCGCGTGATCAACCGGGAGCTGGGCACGGACCTCGACCCGGAGGCGTTCGCCCATGTGGCGATCTGGGATCCGGAGCACGAGTGGATCGAGATGCGGCTGCGCGCCGAGCGCCCGATCCGGGCGCACGTGCTGGGCCTGGACGTCGAGTTCGCCGCCGGCGAGGAGCTACGAACCGAGATCTCGGCGAAGTTCCGGCCGGAGGGGATCGCGGCGGAGTTGGCCGACGCCGGGTTCGAGCGGCTGGCGTTCTGGACCGATCCGGACGGGCTGTTCGGCGTCAACCTCGCCCGGGCCGACTGAGCGGGCGCGGTGGGTGGGCGGTTCCCCCGCGCGGGGCCTGTGGCGCGGTGGGCTAAGCTTGCGGCGCGAAGGGGAGTAGCCCGCAATGTCGTGGTCGACATACTGATGCCTCCGCATCCGGCCACGCGGCCCCGGTCTCCGGGGCGGGCGAGACCTTCGACTCAGGCTGTCGCAGCCGGGTCGAGGGTGCCCCGTACCTCCTCCCGGCTTGATCGGGAAGGTTCGGATGGACGGTTTCCTCGTCGCGCTGGTGGTCAGCTTCGGCGTCATCTTCGTGGCCGAGCTGGGCGACAAGTCCCAGCTCATGGCCCTCACGTTTGCCACACGGTTCAAGACGGTACCGGTGCTCATCGGCATCACCGTCGCCACCGCGATCGTGCACCTGGCGTCGGTGGCGATCGGGTACGGGTTGCACGCCGCGCTACCCACCACCTGGATCTCGCTCATCGCCGGTCTGGCGTTCCTCGGCTTCGGCGCGTGGACGCTGCGCGGCGACAAGCTCACCGAGGAGGAGAAGCGCAAGGCGGAGAAGAGCAGCCGAAACGCCGTCATCGCCGTCGGCGTCGCGTTCTTCCTGGCCGAGCTCGGCGACAAGACCATGCTGGCCACCATCACGCTGGCGACCAAGTACGGCTGGTTCGGCACCTGGCTCGGCTCGACCCTCGGCATGGTTGCCGCCGACGCCCTGGCGATCGTGGTGGGACGGCTGCTCGGCCGGCACCTGCCGGAGAAGGCCATCCGGTACGGCGCGGCGGTCCTGTTCGCCATCTCCGGCCTCTGGTTGATCTTCGAGGCGGTCACCCAGCTGACCTGACCCGCGCGCGGTTCCGCCGCCGCGGCGCGGGTCGCGGCGGCGGAACGATGCCCGGCGCGGGTGATCGTGGCTGCCGCGCCTGGGTATGAACCGCACGGCACGCTGCGGCGGTGACGAGCACCGCCTAGCGTGACCCACGAGAGGCGAACACTGGCACGACCGGGAGGTTCAGCGCATGAGCAGGCACGACGAGCCCAACGAGTACGGCTTCGCCGGTGACCCCACGGCTCCCGAGCCGCCACCCGGCGGGCGCCCCGACGAGCGGGACAAGACCGAGTGGGTCGCGGTGCCGGCCGACGACCTGATGGAGCCGTACGTCGAGGCGGCGGAGGAGGAGACCGAGGGGCCCAGGGAGGAGCGCCCGGCCGAGCGCGAGCACTGACCGGCGGGTCGGCGCTACCGGAGCTCTTCCTGGTAGACGTCCGGCACGCCGTCGCCGTCGCTGTCCCGGCTCTCCCGTTCCGAGATCCGCCGGTAGACCCGGTTGCGCCGCACCAGCACCCCGGACGCGAGCAGGGCGGCGAGCAGTGACCCGAGCAGGACCGCCGCCTTCACCCGGTCGTCCTCGGGGCTGCCGGCGCCGAAGGCCAGCTCGCCGATGAGCAGCGAGACGGTGAAGCCGATGCCGGCCAGCAGCGACAGCCCGAACAGGTCCGCCCAGGTGATGTCCTCGTCGAGCTCCGCCCGGGTGAACCGGGCGAGCAGGAACGTCGAGCCGAACACCCCGACGGTCTTGCCGAGCACGAGCCCGGCGACCACCGCGATCACCACCGGGTCGGTGAGCACGCCGGCCAGGTCCACGTCGACCAGCGACACGCCGGCGGCGAAGAACGCGAAGACCGGCACCGCCAGGCCCGCCGAGACCGGCCGCCACCGGTGCTCCAGCCGCTCGGCCAGCCCCGGTCCGCCGCCCCGCCGGGCCAGCACCGGCACGGTGAAGCCGAGCAGCACGCCGGCGACCGTGGCGTGCACCCCGGAGGCGTGCACCAGGGCCCAGGCGAGCCCGGCGAGCGGCAGGAGCGCCCACCACCACGTGCGGCGTCGCTGCACCAGCAGGGCGAACACGGCGATCGGCACGAGCGCCCCGAGCAGCGGCAGGAGGTGGAAGTCGGCGGTGTAGAAGACCGCGATGATGATGATCGCGAAGAGGTCGTCGACCACCGCGAGGGTGAGCAGGAACGCGCGCAGGCCCTGTGGCAGGTGTGAGCTGACGACGGCCAGCACGGCCAGGGCGAACGCGATGTCGGTGGCGGTCGGGATGGCCCAACCGCGCAGCCCCGCCCCGCCCGCGGCGAGGGTCACCGCCAGGTAGCACAGGGCGGGCAGCAGCATGCCGCCCAGGGCGGCCACCACCGGCAGCGCCGCCCGCCGGGGATCCCGCAGGTCCCCGGCGACGAACTCGCGCTTGAGCTCCAGGCCCACCACGAAGAAGAAGATCGCCAGCAGCCCGTCGGCGGCCCAGGTAGCCAGGCTGAGGTCCAGGTGCAGCGACGCGCCGCCGGGCCAGGGGACCCAGTCGGCGAGTGCGGCGTACCCGGCCCGCCAGGGCGAGTTGGCCCAGACCAGGGCGAGCACCGCGCCGAGCAGCAGCAGCCCGCCGCCGACCGTCTCGGTACGCAGCACGTCGGCCAGGAACCGGGCTTCCGGCCAGGACCGGCGGGAGAGCAGGCGCGGTGGCCGGCGGGACGCCGGCGCGCGGTTGGTCATGCAGTGTCACCTCGGGGAGTCGGGTCGTCCTGAACATCGCCGACCAGACTTCCCGGCACACCGCTTCCGACCCTATCCGACCCCGGCCTGCCGCTGCGAATCGAACCGTGGGACCTTCGTCGGCTGGGCGCGCCGGCCGCGTCAGCGTTGGCCGGGCAGCACCGTCAGCGGTACGCCGGTGCGCTGGCAGAGCGCCGCCAGCCGCTTGCTCAGCTCGTCCGGGTCGGCGTACGGGTCGAGCCCGCGTACCTCCTCCGCGGCCAGCGCCGGCACGCGGACGTGCGAGATGAGCGGGTGCAGCGGCCGGACGTCGGTCTCGTCGGCGCCGAACAGGTGCTCGTGCAGCTTCTCGCCCGGTCGTAGCCCGGTGTAGACGATGTCGACGGGGGTGTCCGCCTCGGCGGCGAGCCGGCGGGCGACGTCGGCGATGCGTACCGGCTCACCCATGTCGAGCACCAGCGCCTCGCCGCCGCGGCCGATGCTGGCCGCCTGGAGCACCAGCTGCACGGCCTCCTGGACGGTCATGAAGTAGCGCGTCACCTCGGGATGGGTGACGGTGATCGGCACCCCGGCCCTGATCTGCGCCTGGAACGCGGTCAGCACCGAGCCCCGGCTGCTGAGCACGTTGCCGAACCGGACGCTCAGGTACGACCCGCCGAGCTGGCTGGCGTAATGGGCGGTGAGCCGCTCGGTGATCCGCTTGGAGTAGCCGAGGACGCTGGTCGGGTTGGCCGCCTTGTCGGTGGAGATGTTCACGAACTGGGCCACGTCGCGGCACGCCTCCAGCACGTTGAGGGTGCCCCAGACGTTGGTCTTGATCGCCTCGCCGGGGTGCCGCTCCAGCAGCGTGAGGTGCTTGAGCGCCGCCGCGTGGAAGACCACGTCCGGCTGCCGGTCGGCGATGATCCGGGCGATGCCCTCCGCGTCCCGGATGTCAGCCAGGATCAGCTCGGGATTGTCCAGCAGCGCCCGGCCGTGCAGCGACATCTGGAGGGCGTGCAGCGCGGACTCGTCCCGGTCCAGCATCATCAGCTCGCCCGGCTCGCAGCGGGCGATCTGTCGGCAGAGCTCCGAGCCGATCGAGCCGCCGGCCCCGGTGACCAGGACCCGGCGCCCGGCCAGGCCGTTGCGCTCCACCGTCAGCTCGGCGACCCGCTGCGCCCGGCCGAGCAGGTCGGTGATCTGCAGGTCCCGGACGTCGGTGACCGCGACCGGACGGTCCAGCAGCTCACGTACCGGGGGCAGCACCTTGAACGCGGCACCGGCCTGGATGGCCTGGCTGCGCACGTCGCGCAGCAGCTCGGGGTCCGCGCCGCTCATCGAGAAGATGACGGTACGCGCCCCGGTGGCCCGCACCGCCGTACCGAGCTGCTCCCGGCCGCCCAGCACGCGCAGCCCGTCCACGCGCAGCCCCCGGTTGTCCGGGTCGTCGTCGAGCAGGCCCACTGGCCGGTACCGGCCGTGCGGGTCGCCGAGCAGCAGCCTTACCAGGCGCTCGCTGGCGGCGTCCACGCCGTAGATCAGGCACCGCTCGGCGCCCCGCATCGGCCGGCGGTGCCGTTCCCGCCGCGACCGCCAGGTGGCGCGCCCGGCCGCCATGAGGACCAGGGCGACGGTGCCACCCACGAGGGGGGTGGTGGCCGGCGCGGGATGCTGCTCCCACGGCAGCAGGCCGGCCAGGGTGAGCAGGGCGGCGATCGCCACGGTGATGGCCAGCCGGCGCGCCTCGCCGGCGCTGCCGATCGGGTGGCGGCCGTGCGTCCGGAACCGCAGCAGGGTGAGCACCGAGTGGATCGCCGCGCAGGCCAGCGCCACGCCGAGCACCCGCGTGCAGTCGTCGGCGGTGAGCTGGAACTCGTAGCGGGTCCAGGCCGCCGCCAGGAATCCCCCGCACCACGCGGCGGTGTCCAGCGTTAACAGGGAAAGGGCGGCCGTTCGGTGGGTGAGCCGGTCGCGGGGTCGGGCGGCGACTTCGGCGGTGCTGGGTCTGCGATCCATGGTTGCCCTTCGCATGGAATCCGGAAACGGAAGGATTTGTGCCGTCTATGCGCTTCCGGTCGTTTACATTCATCAAGGCGCTTACCGCGAGGGATAGGCGTAATGGATCCTGACACGTGCTTTAGGCGGTTTAGGGGGCTTTCGTGCAGTTTCATGGGCTGATCCGCGTGTCGAGAGGGGGAACGTGATGGGGGCTCTCAGTTACCTGCGCCTGATCCGACGGCACTGGTGGATCGTTCTGGTCGCCGTGATGCTCGCCCTGGGCACCGCGGCCCTGGTCACGGTCCGCGCCCCGGCCCGGTACCAGGCCTCGGTGACGTTCTTCGTCACCACTCCCAGCCAGGGCGTCACCGACGCCTACCAGGGCGGCCTCTTCCTTCAGCAGCGGGTCAAGTCCTACGCCGACCTGCTGACCAGCGACCGGCTGGCGCGGAGCGTGGTCGCGGAGAGCCCGCTCGGTCTGACCGCCGAGCAGGTGAAGGAGCGGATCAGCACCGCCACCGAGGCCGGCACGGTGCTGCTGAAGGCCACCTTCACCGACACCGACCAGACCCGGGCGCTGAAGACCACCGAGACCCTCTCGGCCAAGTTCGTCGAGCTGGTGCAGAAGGTGGAGACGCCGTCGGACGGCAAGTCGCCGCCGATCAAGATAGAGGTGGTGGGCGGTCCCCGGGTCACCTCCAGCCCGGTGTCCCCGCAGCCGGTGAGGAACCTGGTCGTCGGTGGGCTGCTGGGCCTGCTGGTCGGCGCGGGACTGGCCGTGCTGCGCGGGCTGGCCGACGTCCGGATGCGGGACGCAGCCGCGCTCCAGCGGGTGACCGGCAGCCCACTGCTCGGCGAGATCCCGTTCGAGGCCGGGGCCAAGGCGGCCCCGCTCATCGTCGGCGAGGCGGCCAGCTCGTCACGCGCCGAGGCGGTCCGCAAGCTGCGCACCAACCTGCGCTTCGTCGACGTGCACGAGCCGGCCCGGGTCATCGCGGTCACCAGCGCCCTGCAGGGCGAGGGGAAGACCACCACGGCCTGCAACACCGCCATCGCGCTGGCCGAGGCGGGTTGGCGGGTGCTGCTCATCGACGCCGACCTGCGCCGGCCCAAGGTCGCCGACTACCTCGGCGTCGACGGCGGCGTGGGCCTCACCGACGTGCTGGTGGGCGACGTCCAGGTCGGAGACGTGGTGCAGCGGTGGGGCGACAAGTCGCTGCTGGTCCTCCCCAGCGGCGCCACCCCGCCCAACCCCAGCGAGCTGCTCGGTTCCAAGGCGATGGCGGACCTGCTGGTGGCGCTGCGCGAGTCGGCGGACATCGTGATCATCGACACCGCGCCGCTGCTCGCCGTCACCGACGGGGTGGTGGTGGCCGTGCAGTCCGACGGGGCGCTGCTGGTCACCCAGCAGGGGCGGACCTCGCGTGGTCAGGTGGCCGCGGCCGCCCAGGCGCTGCACGCGGTCTCGGTGCGCCTGCTCGGCTGCGTGCTCAACATGGCCAAGGTCGCCAAGGCGGACGCCTACCAGTACGAGGCGTACAAGGTGGTCGTGCCGCCCGCGCCGTCCGTGCCCACCGACCGGGCCCGGGCCGCCCGGCGCGGGTCCACCGCCGGGGTCGGCGACCGTACCCAGGAACTCACCCGGCTGTCCCGATGAGCGCCAGCACGGGTCGGATGGACCGCTCGATCTCCTCCGCGCAGCGCCGGAAGTCGGCGGGTGAGCCACCGATCGGGTCGCTCAGGTCGTCCGCGTCGGGGGCGGCGGGTTGCAGCCGCCCCCGGGCGCGGGTCGCCGCCTCGACCGCGGCGCGCAGTGGCGAACGGTCGCGGGTGCCGGTGGCTTCGGCCGCGGCGGCCAGCCGGCCGAACTGGCGGAGCGTGAAGGTCCGGTGCAGCGCCGCCGGCGCCAGCGCCGTGCAGACGGAACGTTGCCGCCGCGTCGCGGTCAGCACCAGCGCGGCCCTGGTCAGGTGCTCGGCGCGTAGCCGGCGGGTGCGGAAGGCCGCCGGGTCCGCGCCGGTCCCGGCCGCGACCTCGGTGGCGTACGGGTGCATGAGTGCCCCGTCGACGGCGTCGGTCCCCGCGCTCGCCACGGTGACCGGCAGGTCGGCGAGGAGCCGGCGGGCGATGTACTCCGCCATCGGGGACCGGCACATGTTGGCGTGGCAGACGAAGAGCACCCCGTCGACCATCTGCACCCCTCTCGTGGACACGGTCGCGGGACGGAGCGCCGCGACGGCGGTGTTCCGGCGGACGCGGCCGGACGCGGAGGGGATGAGGGCATCGTACGGGGTGCGCCGCGTCGGGTGGCGGCTGGTCGCGCGGGGAGCCCGGCCATGAGGATCGGCATACTGTCGTACCACTTCCCGCCGGAGCCGGCGTTCATCCCGGGCAGCCTCGCCGAGGAGCTGGCCGCCCGGGGCCACGAGGTACGCGTGCTCACCGGCTTCCCGGACTATCCGGGCGGGCACGTGTATCCGGGCTGGCGGCAGCGCTGGCGGCACCAGACCCACAGCGAGCGGCTGACCGTCCGTCGCGTGCCCCGGTACGCCGGGGGCGACGGCTCGGCCCGGACGCGGATGGCCAGCTGGCTCTCCTTCGCCGGCAGCGTGGCGCTGATCGGCCGGCGCTACCTCGGCGAGGTGGACGCCCTCTACGTCTTCCAGCTTCCGGCGGTGGCCTTCGCCGCCGCCGGCCTGCTCCGGCTGCTCGGCCGGGTGCCGACCGTGCTGCACGTGCAGGACGTCTGGCCGGAGGAGGATCCGGTCCGGGACGGGGAGGCCCGCCGGCTCTCGGGGCGGCTCGGTGCCACCCTGCGCCGGATCTACCAGGAGGCCGACGGCATCGCGGTCAGCGCGCCGTCCATGCGGGACCTGGTGGTGGCCGCCGGTGCCGAGCGGGACCGGGTGCGGACGGTGCTCAACTGGACCGACGAACGGATCTTCCGACCGACCGAGCCGAGCCGGGCCGCCCGGCGGTTGATCCGCCGGGACGACCGGTGCGTGGTCATGCACGCCGGGACCATCGGCGTACGCCAGGGTCTGGAGACCGCGGTACGCGCGGTGGCGGCGCTCGGCGACCGGATGGACCTGGTCCTGGTCGGCTCCGGAGCGGAGGAGCGGCGGGTGCGGGGACTCGCCGCCGAGCTCGGGGCGGACAACGTGCGGTTCGTCGACCGGCGGTCGCCGCTGGACATGCCGGAGCTCTACGCGGCGGCCGACTACCAGCTCGTCATGCTGCGGGACCTGCCGGAACTGCGCGGCATGGTGCCCGGGAAGCTGCAGGCGGCGCTCTCCTGCGCCTCGCCGGTGGTGGCCTCGGCCGGCGGCGACACGGTGGCGGTCGTCGAGCAGGCCCGGGCCGGGCTCTCCTGCCCGCCGGAGGACTGGGCCGCGCTGGCCGACCGGTTCTGGCTGGCCACGGCGATCCCGCCGCCCGCGCGGGTCGACATGGGCCGGCGGGGGCGCGACGCCTATCTGCGGGAGATGTCGCTGCGGGCCGGCGTCGACCGCATCGAGGAAATGCTGCGCGACGTAACCGCGCAAGTCGCCCAGCCGCGTCGGTAACGCCGAGCGGGATTCGCTGGACGCCCAATCGCCCAAAACACCCGTTAGCGCACTCCATCAGCCGTTTCATGCTAGAAAGCGATCAATGATGCTGTCTGTCCGATTGTGGAGTGGGGGAGTGGTGTGACGAACAGCGGTGTGTCGCGCCGCCGGCGGCGAAGCTCCCGGCGCCGCACCCGGGCCCGGGTGCGGCGGGTTCTGCTCACCGGCCTGGTGGTCGTCTCGCTGCTGCTGACCGGCGGCGGCTGGGTCGCCTTCCGGGGCTGGCAGGCCCGGGCGCACCTGCTCAACGCCGCGGGTCTGGCCCGCGAGCTGAGTTCGCAGGTCGTCGGCGGTGACGCCGATCGGGCCCAGCGCACCCTGGCCGCCCTTCAGGAGCAGGCCGGCGCAGCCCGCGGTGCGACGGGTGATCCCGCCTGGTGGGTCGCCCAGCGCGCGCCGTACGCCGGGGACGACCTGGCCGCGGTGCGCCAGATCGCCGTGGCGGTGGACGACCTCGCCCGCCTCGCCTTCCCGACGCTGCTGCGGATCGACGTCGCCTCCCTGGTGCCCCGCGAGGGAAACCTGGACCTGGCCCGGCTCCGCGCGGTGTCCGCCGAGGTCTCCGCCGCCGACCGGGCGGTTCGCGAGACCGGCGAGCGGCTGCGGGCGGTGCCGACCGGCCAGCTGGTCGGGCAGGTGCGGGACGCCCTCACCGGCCTGCGGACCGAACTGGACCGGCTCGCCGGCCTGACCGCCGCAGCGGACCAGGGTGCCCGACTGCTGCCGCCACTGCTCGGCGCCGACGGTCCCCGCCGCTACCTGCTCGTCTCGCAGAACCCCGCCGAGTTGCGGTCCACCGGAGGCATGTTCGGCGCGTACGCCGTGCTCAGCGCCGAGAACGGCCGGATCCGGATGACCCAACAGGGCGCCAGCTCCGGGCTTGGGCTGTTCGAGCCGCCGCTGCGCGTGAACCAGGAGATGCGCGGCCTCTGGTCCGACCTGCCGGGGACCTTTCCGGCCGATGTCAACCTCAGCCCGGACTTCCCCGCCGCCGCGGCGTTGTACCGGGAGATGGTCCGCCGGAAGACCGGTACGACGGTCGACGGCGTCCTGGCGGTGGATCCGGTGGCGCTGTCGTACCTGCTCGGCGTCATCGGGCCGGTGGCCGTGCCCGGCCGGCCCGCGCTCTCCGCGGACACGGCGGTCCGGACGTTGCTCAGCGACTCCTACCGAACCCTCGGTGAGCAGGCGCAGGACGAGTACTTCGCGAAGGCCGCCGCCGCCGTCTTCACCGAGTTCTTCACCAAGGCCGTAAACCCTCGGGAGCTTTTGACCGTTTTTAACCGTTCTGTGGAGGAACGCCGGATACTGTTCTGGAGTGCTCGCACCGAGGAGCAGCGCGTTCTTGGCAACAGCCGGTTGACCGGGACGCTCCCCGAGACGGACACCGTGCCGACGGTCGGCGTCTTCCTCAACGACGGCAGCGGCGCGAAGCTCGGCTACTACCTGCGGTTCTCCGCCGCCCTGACCGTCGGCGACTGCCAGTCGGACGGGCGCCGGGAGCTGCGGCTGCGGGTGACGGTGCACTCCACCGCCCCGCAGTCGGGCCTGGACAAGTCGGTCACCGGGCTCGCCCTCTCCGGCGACCCGTACAGCGCCCGCACCTTCGTGTCGGTGTACACGCCGACCGGCGGGGCGGTGCTCGGCGGCCGGCTGGACGGTCGGGACACCGCGATGGGCAGCGGGACCGACCGTCGCCGCCAGGTGACCGTGGCGAACGTGGAGGTCAAGCCGGGGCGGACCCGGACCCTCGACGTCTCGCTGCTCACCGGCAAGACCGCCAGCGGCAGCGCAGAACTGATGCTCACGCCCACCGTCACCCCATGGACCACCCAAGTTGTTACCGCACCAAGCTGTGAACAGTAGGAGGGAATCCATCATGCGGCTATCCCGCATCATCATGGCGCTCACGGTCGGTCTGGCCGGAGCGGCCGTGCCGACCGCGGCCGGGGCGGCACAGCCGCAGCCACCGGTCTACCCGCCCCCGGTCGCCGCCCTGACCGTCCACCCGACCACCATCAGGCTCGGCGAGACCTTCACGCTCCACGGCAGCGGCTTCGCACCGAACGAGACGGTGGAGATCGACGTCTCCATCTCGGCGTTGCCGGTCGCCGCGCCCGCCGAGGGCACGGCCCGGCGCAGCGACGGCAGCACGGTGGCGATGGCCTCGGTGGCCTACGCCCAGCCGTTGTCCGCCGCGCCGCAGCCGGCGCCGCTGGAGTTCACCGTGAAGGCGAACAGCAGCGGCAGCTTCACCGTCACGTACCGGCCGAACCGGCCGGGGCGCTACACCTTCACCGCCGAGGGGGAGACCTCGGGCCGGACCGCCAGTGCCACGGGCATCGTCCTTCCGCCCCGGCCGACGAAGCCGCCGCACCACGACGGCCACCTGCCGGTGACCGGCTCGAGCCTCAGCACGCCGATGAAGCTCGGTGGCGGCCTGGCGGGGGTGGGCGCCCTGCTGGTGCTGCTCTCCGTGGCCTGGCGTCGTCGGGGCCGCTTCGGGATGGGCTCGCGCTGACCCTCGGCACGCCGGGCAGGGCCCGGACCACCGAACGGGTGCCCGCCGGACGACCGTCCGGCGGGCACCCACGTGTGGCGGCGGACCGCACCGGTTCCCCGGCGGAGCTCACCGCTGCCCCGGCGAACCTCACTGGTGCCCTGCGGCGCGGGACACCCGGTGACCGGAGCGGGGGCGCACAATGGACCGATGGACGCGGGGCAGTGGTGGGCGGACCGGACCGGGCTCGTCGTGCTGCCCCGCGGGGCGGCGGTACGCGGGCGCCGCCTCGTCGACCCGGCCACGCCGGCCGACTTCGCGCTCGTCCTGGCCGCCGGGCCGATTCCGGCCTGGCCGCACCGGCGGATCCGGTGGCCCGACTTCTGGGTGCCGGTCGACACCGCCGACGCACTGGACGCGCTGCGGGAGGCGTGGCGCCGGGCCTACGCGGGGGAGCGGGTGGAGGTCGCCTGCCGGGGCGGCGTCGGGCGGACCGGTACCGCCCTCGCCGCGCTCGCCGTCCTCGACGGGCTCGCCCCGGAACGCGCGGTGGCCTGGGTGCGCGCGCACCACCACTCGCGCGCGGTGGAGACCCCGTGGCAGCGGCGGTGGCTGCGCCGGCTGTGAACCCGGAGGGACCTCTCCGCTGCCGGTCGGGGATCGGTTGGTGACCCGGCGCGACCGGCCGCTGGACGCGGCGTGGCGCATCCGGCGGGTGTCACCGCGACACGATCTTGCAGGTTAGTCTCCCTGGTCATGAGAGCTCGGGTCCTGGCCGTCCTCACCGCCGCCGTCCTCCTCGGCACCGGGACGGCGGCCCCCGCCGCCCAGGCCGCGCCGGCCGGACGAGTCGCGTCGGCCACGCTGGCGCACCCCGTGCTGGCGAGACCGGCCGCGCCGCTCGCGCCCGCCGCCGCGGCCGCCCGGGCCTCCGTACCGTGCCCGAAGGCGCCCAGGCCCAAGGTGTCCCGCCCGCCCCGTCCGGTCCCACCGCCGAACGTGCCGGCGGACCGGGTCGTCGGCGGCGAGCAACTCGACACTCCCGGGCTGGTGGCGCCCGACGGCGCACCCGCGCCGCCGGCTGTCACGGCGACGTCCTGGCTGGTCGCCGACCTGGACACCGGGGCCGTGCTGGGCGCCTGCGGCCCGCACGAGTACGGCACCCCGGCCAGCACCCAGAAGCTGCTGCTCGCGGCCACCATGCTGCCGAGGCTCGACCCGAAGCAGGTGGTCACCGTGACCCGCGGCGATCTGGACATCGAGCCGGGCAGTTCCGCCGTCGGCCTGCTGGTGGGCGGAAAGTACACCGTCGAGACGGTGTGGCTCGGCCTGCTGCTCAACTCGGGCAACGAGGCCGCAAACGTGCTGGCCCGGCTCGGCGGTGGTGCCGACGGCGTGCCCGGCGGGGTACGGGCGATGAACGAGGAGGCCCGGCGGCTCGGCGCCCGGCAGACCCACGCCGTCACCCCGTCCGGCCTCGACGGCAAGGGACAGTTCACCAGCGCGTACGACCTGGCGCTGATCGCCCGGGCCTGCTTCGCGAACCCGCTGTTCCGCCGGTACGCGCTCACCGAGCGCACCCGGATCCCGGCCCAGCCCGCCCTGAAGAAGGGCGGCTTCCAGATCCAGAACGAGAACCAGCTCATCTACCGCTACCCGGGCGCACTGGGCGGCAAGACCGGCTTCACCCAGCTGGCCCGGCACAGCTACGTCGGCGCCGCCCAGCGCGACGGGCGCCGGCTCGTGGTCGCCCTGCTCGGCGCCGAGGCCCGCCCGGTACGCGGCTGGCAGCAGGGCGCAGAGCTGCTGGACTGGGGTTTCTCGCTGCCTCGCGACGCGTCGGTGGGTCGGCTGGTCGAGCCCGGCGAGCTGGACGAGGCGGAGGCGGCGGCGGGCAGCTCGCCGCCGGCCGCGCCCACGCCGACCCCGCCGCCGCAGTGGCGGGGACCGGCCGGCACCGCGCTGCGCCGGATGGCCGACGGCGACTGGCGGATCATCGTGCCGGCCGCCGGCATTCTCGCCCTCGCCGTCGGCGGTCTCGTGACGGCGCTGGTCGTACGCCGCGGTCGGTCCCGCCGGGTCGGCCGCCGCCGCGCCTAGGTCCGCCGCTGCGCCCGCCGGGCGGAGCGGGGCCGCCGCCGCGCCTAGGTCCGCCGCCGCGCCCGGCGGGCGGAGCGGCGGCGTTGCCGCCCGGCGGACGCCGGAATCGACCTATGGTCGGAGCATGCGGGACAGCGGCGGGGCCGGGGCCGCCGTGCGGGTCCGCCTGCTCCTCGCCGACAAGGGCGTGCCGGTAGGCGCCGTGGCACCGCTGCCCGGCGACGGCCGCGGGTCGCAGCCGTGGCGGGTCACCACCGCCGACGGCCACGACCTGTTCGTGAAACTGTCCGCCGGGCGGCAGCGGGAGGCGGGACGCCTGCACCGGTGGGGCCGGCGGCTGCGGTACCGCCACCTCGGTGACCATCCGGCGTACGACAGCGCGGTGCGGAAGGCCGGACACGAGGCGGAACTGCTGCGGCTCGCCGCGCGGGCCGGGGTCGGGGTGCCGCGCCTGCTGACCGAGGCCGCCGGCCCGGCCGGCGAGGGACTGCTCGTCGAGGAGTTCGTGCCCGGCCGGCCGCTGGACACCCTCCACCCCGACGAACTCGGCGCGGACGCCCTCGCCGACGTCTGGCGGCAGCTGGCCTCGCTACACCGGGCCGGGCTGGCCCACTGCGATCTGCGCGGCGCCAACGTGCTGGTGGCCGACGCGTCGGCCCGACTCGTCGGGCTGGCCGAGGGCACCGACCGGGCCACCCCGGAGCAGCGCGCCCGGGACCTGGTGGAGCCCCTCGTCCTGCTCGCCGGGCTGGCCGGCGTACGCCAGACCGTCGCCGCCGCCGTCGACCACCTGGGCGCCGCGTCGGTGGCCGACGCCCTGCCCTGGCTGCAGACCGCACTGCTGTCCCGGCCCGCCCGGCGGGCGTCGGCCGCCCGGCCCGGCCTGCTCGACGACCTGCGCGCCGAGATCGCCCACCACTGCCCCGGCCGGCCGGTACGCACCGTCCGGGTCGTCCGGTTCAGCGCCCGCGACCTCTTCCTGCTGGTCATGCTCGGCGTCCTGGGGTATTTCCTGGTCACCGAGTTCGGCAAGGTCACCTTGGCGATCGGCGCCCTGGGGCGGGCGAATCCGGGTGCGGTCGTCGGTGCGCTGCTGGCCGCCGCGGCGACGTACCCGGTCAGCGCCCTGGCGTTGCGCCTTGCCGCGGCCGGCCGGATCCCCTTCGGCACCACCGTGTCGGTGCAGGTGGCGGCCGGCTTCGTCAACCGGGTCGCACCGGGCGCCGTCGGCGGGTTCGCGCTCAGCCTGCGCTACCTGCGTCGACAGGGCCTGCCGCTGCCGCTCGCGGCCACCACGGTCGCCATCGACCGGGCCGCCGGCTTCGTCGCCGTCGCCCTGATGCTACCGGCCCTGCTGCCCTTCGCGCGGGGCTCGGCGGAGCACCTCCGCGCCGGGGTCGCCGGCCGGGGCTGGATGGTGCTGCTCGTCGGGCTCGGCCTGGTGGCGCTGGCCGTCGTGGTCATCGCCACGCCCCGCTGGCGGGCCCGCGCCCGGCGCGCCGGCAGCCAGGCGGTGGACGCGCTCCGCCTGCTGCTGCGCAGCGGGCGGCTGCTGCAGCTGCTGCCGGTGGGCCTGGCGCTCACCCTGGCGTACGCGACCGCGTTCTGGCTCTCGCTGCTCGCGGTCGGGCTGCCCGCCGAGCCGGCCCTGGTCGCGCCGGTGGTGCTGGTCTCGGTGCTGGGCGAGGGGGTGGCCACGGCGGCGCCGACGCCCGGTGGGCTGGGCGCCACCGAGGCCGCGCTGGTCTCCGGCCTGCTGCTCTACGGCGTCCCGGCGGACACCGCGGTCGCCGGCGTGTTGATCTACCGGCTCGCCACCTTCTGGCTGCCGGTGCTGCCCGGGTACGTGGCACTGCGCCTGCTGGTGCGCCGGCACGCTGTTTGACCGGTACCCGGCGTGGATGGCGTGACCCTGGGTATGCGCCGCGGCATGGAGTCCCCGGGACGGATCGTGGTGGTCTCCGCGGATGTCGGCGCCGGCCACGACACGGCTGCCGCCGAGCTGACGCGGCGGCTGCGCGGCCGGGGTTTCGTGGTGGACCAGGTCAACTTCCTGGACGTGCTGCCCCGCCCGGCCCACTGGGCCTTCAAGGAGGTGTACCGGGGCATGCTCCGGTGGCTGCCGTGGGGCTACGACGTGCTGTACGGGCTCGGCAGCCGGTCCCGATCGTCCGTGCCGATGCTCCGGGCGGCGCTTCGACCGTTCCGGCACCGGATGCGCCGCGCCATCCCCGCCGACACCCGGGCGGTGGTGACGACCTACCCGTACGCCAATCAGCTTCTCGGGCCGTTGCGCCGGCAGGGGCGACTGGTCGTCCCGCTCATCACCTACGTGACCGACTTCGTCGTCCATCCCACCTGGCTCGCCCCGGGCGTGGACGTCTACTGCGCGGTGCGGCACGCCGAGGTGCAACCGGCCCGGGTGGCCGGCCGTGTCGACGTCACCGTGGTCCAGCCGCTGGTGTCCCGGGCCTTCACCACCCCGGCGGTCCTCGACCGCCGGCACGCCCGGCAGCGCTTCGGCCTTCCGCCGGACGACCTGCTGGCTCTGGTCGTGGCGGGCGCCTGGGGCGCGGGTGACCTGGCGACCACCGTGGCGGAGGTGGCCGCGACCGGCCGCGTACGACCGGTGGTGGTGTGCGGGCGGAACGAGGAGTTGCGGCAGCGGCTGCGGGCCGACCACGAGCACGTCTTCGGCTGGGTGGACGACATGCCGACGCTGATGCGCGCGGTGGACGTGGTGGTGGAGAACGCGGGCGGACTCACCTGCCAGGAGGCGCTGGTCTGCGGGCTGCCCGTGGTGACGTACCGCCCGATCCCGGGGCACGGGCGGGCGAACGCCTCGATCCTGGCCCGGTCCGGCCTCACCCGGTGGGTGCCCGACCGTGAGCAGCTCGGCCCGGTCCTGGCCGCGCTGACCGGTGCCCCTCCGGTCGAGGGCGCCGCGGGTGCCGGGCAGCCCGGCCGCCGGGTCGGCGCCGACCTTGTCGAGCCGGACGTCGACCTGGCGGGCGTGGTCGCCGAGGCGGCCAGCCGGGCCGGGAGCGCGGGAAGCGAGGAGCGCGGCCGGCTGGCCCTCGTCGACTCGGTCGGGGACGCGGCGGCGGTGGTCGCCGCGCTGCTCCAGTCCGCGGGCGGGCCCCGGTGAGCGGTGGTCCGGCGGGGGCCCGCTGGGCGGGGGTGCTGCCGGCGCTGCACCTGGCGGCGGCACTGCCGGCGCTGCAGCTGGCGCCGGCGGTGACCGTGCTGCCGGTCGTCCGGCGCCGGTTCTTTCCCGGCCTGCACGGGGTCGGCCCGCCGCATCGGGTCGCGCTCACCTTCGACGACGGCCCCGACCCGGAGTCCACGCCGCGGTTCCTGGAGGTGCTGGCCGAGCATCGGGTCCGGGCCACCTTCTTCCTGCTCGGCACGATGCTCCAGCGGTCGCCGGACCTCGGGCGGGAGATCGTCGCCGCCGGCCACGAGGTGGCGGTGCACGGCTGGCGGCACGAGAACCTGCTGCTGCGCGGGCCGGCGGCCACCGTGCGCGAGCTGGCCCGCGCCCGCGCGCTGATCACCGCCGTCACGGGCCGGGCGCCCCGGTTCCTGCGCCCGCCGTACGGGCTGCTGACCGGTGCGGCCCTGATGGCGGCGTGGCGGCTGGGGCTGGAGCCGGTGCTGTGGAGCACCTGGGGCCGGGACTGGACCGCCTCGGCCACGGCCGACACGGTGTACGACACCGTCCGGGCGGGGCTCTCCGGCGGGGGCACGATCCTGCTGCACGACTCCTCGTGCAGCGCCGCGCCGGGCGCCTGGCGGGCGGGGCTGGCCGCCCTGCCCCGGCTGCTGGTCGAGTGCCGCCGCCAGGGCTGGATGGTCGGCCCGCTCGGGCCACACCGGGACGTGGCCAGGTGATCATCGCGTTGGTGTCCGCGCTCGGCGCGGCCTTCTGCTACGCGCTCTCCACCACCATCCAGCAGCGGGCGGCGAAGCGGCAGCCACCACGGCGAGCGTGGGATCTGCGGTTGCTGTGGCGGTTGCTGCGGACCCGGTCGTGGCAGCTGGGCTGGACGCCGAGCGCGGCCGCGCTCATCGCCCAGGCGGTGGCCCTGCGCCACGGCCCGTTGGCCGTGGTGCAGCCGTTGCTGGCCACCGGGCTGTTCATGGCCGTCCTGATCGAGGCCGTCTGGGACCGGCGGCCGGTGCAGCGCCGTGACCTGGTGGCGACCCTGCTCGGTACGGCGGGTCTGGCCGCCTTCCTGGCCACCGCGGCCCCGTCGGCGGGGATCGACGACCCGCCCGCGGCCGACTGGTGGTGGGTGGCGGCCGGGGCCGGTGGCGCCGTGGTCGCCTGCCTGGTGGGGGCCCGGCCGAGCACCGGCGCGGCCCGCGGGGCGCTGCTCGGCGTGGCCACCGGGATCCTGTACGGCCTGGCCTCGGCCCTGATCAAGGCGGTGGTGGCCCGGTTCAACGGCGATCTGCTCGCGCTGGTCACGGACCCGCGGCTGGCGGCGCTGGTGGTGGTCTCGCTGGTCGGCGTGCAGGTCAACCAGAACGCGTTCCAGAGCGGGCGGATCGCCGCCCCGCTGACCGCGCTCACCCTCACCGAGCCGGTGGCCGGCGTGGTCGTCGGGGCGACCGCCTTTCGCGAGTCGCTGTCGCTCGGCGGGGCGCGGAGCGTCCTGGTGGTGGCTGCGGTGGCCGCCATCGTGGTGGGTGTCTGGTTGGCCGGCACCCCGTCGCGGGCCACCGCCCGCTGAGTCCGCCGCCGCGGGTGCCGGCGGACGCTGGTTCCCCGCGTCCCGGGGACTCATCGCCGCCCGTCCGTCGGCGGTCAGCCCGACGCCAGCCGGACCGGGTCGCCGGTGGCGGCCGGACGGGCGGGTTCCGGCCGGGCCGCGTCGGCGGGCGACAGTTCCGGCACCCGCAGCCCGATCCGGGCACCCCCGTCGGGCCCGCTCCCGACGGTGACCCGGCCGCCGAGCGTCGCGGCCACCGCCTGGACGATGGCCAGGCCGAGACCAGTGCCGGTCGCGGTGGGGCGACCGGGCCCGCCGGCGAGCAGCTCGGGCACGACCTGCGGTGGGATGCCCGCCCCCGAGTCGGTCACCTCGACCGTCCACCCGGCGGCGTCCCGGTGGCCCACCAGCGCGATCCGGTCCCCGGGCCCGGTGAACTTCACCGCGTTCTCGATCAGGCAGTCCAGCGCCGCCTCCAGCCGCTCCGGGCTGACCCGGGTGAGCCCGATCGCCGACCGGCAGGACCACTCCCGGTCGGCGGTGGGCGCCCAGCGGCGGACGATCCGGACCAGTTCGGTGTCCAGGTCGACCGGGCGCACCGGGTGCTGCTGCTCCAACTGCATCAGGGTGACCAGCCGATGCGTGATCCGGGCCGCCTTGTCCAGTTCGTCGAGCACCACGGCGGTGTCCGCCAGGCTCGACGGGTCGTCGTGGGCGGTACGCAGCAGCTCGGTGTAGCCGCGGGCGATGGTCAGCGGCGTCCGCAGCTCGTGCGAGGCGAGCCGGACCAGCAGTTCCTGCCGGTGTGCCCGGTCCCGCTCGGCCTCGCTGATCCGGCGCATCTCGTGCAGCAGCACGTGGCGGCGGTGCACGTGCCAGGCCATCACGACGAAGATCACCGCCATCAGCGGTTCCTCGGCCGTCTCCTCCCAGCGGATCTCCCCGACGGCCGCGTGGTGGGCCAGGATCACCCCGGTGGTGGTGGTCGTCGCCACCAGCGTGGCCACGATCCAGGACAGCGGCCAGGTGGTGAAGCCGTAGACCAGGGCCAGACTGATCCAGACCAGGTGGAACGGCACGGTCTCCTGCCCGGGCAGGAACCACATCAACGCCACGTTGACGGCGGCGAAGACGACCCAGACACCGGCCAGCAGGCGGTTATTCTGCGGCGTACGCATAGCCCACGCCGCGCACCGTCTCGATCCGGTCCGGCCGGTCCAGCCGGCCACGCAGCCGGCGGACCGACACGTCGACCACGTTGCTGCCCGGATCGAAGTGCAGGCCCCACACGTCGGCCAGCAGTTCCTCGCGGCTGCACGGGCGGCCGGCGCGGCTCATCAGGTGCTGCAACAGCAGGAACTCGCGCAGCGGCAGCTCCACCCGTGCCCCGTTGACGGTGGCCTGGCGCCGATGCAGGTCCAGCTGCACCGGGCCGACCCGCAACCACCGGCCCGCGTCCCCGGCCGGTGCCCCGCGCATCCGGGCCCGGACCCGGGCCAGCAGCTCCGCGACCGCGAACGGCTTGCCGAGAAAGTCCGCGGCGCCCGCCTCCAGCACCGCCACCCGGGTGCTGATCTCCGGCACCGCGGAGAGCACCAGCACCGGTTGCTCGGGCCGCCGCTGGAGCAACCGCTCCAGCACCTGGCGGCCGTCCAGGCCGGGCAGCATCAGATCCAGCACCACCAGGTCGAAGTCCCGGCGCAGCGCCGCGTCCAACCCGGCCGTGCCGGAAGCCGCCCGCTCGGTCAGCAGGCCACCGCCCTCCAGCGCCCGCGTGACCAACCGTCCGATCCGCTCGTCGTCCTCGATCACCAGTACTCGCCCCACCGTGCCCCCACAGACGTCGGTGCCTTTCCGGTGTCCCTATGAAGCGCGCCTCGCGTTCATTCACGCCACCGCCGAACGGCGGGCCTTTCTGTCGCGCTTCCGACACAGCAGGTCGGCGGCCGGATGACGGTCGCATGACGGGGCCGTCATAAACCGTCGCCGGTGCGCCGCCACCGCCGATGCTCCTCACACCAGCCCGGCCGCGTACCGCCGCGGCCGTTCTCCGCTGACCGAGGGGGTGAGGGCATGCCGCGCCGTTCCGTCTGGCCACGCTGGTTCGTGTCCGCCAGTTGCCTACTGCTCGTCGGGTTCGTCGTACCGCCGGGTCCGGCCGCCGCCGAGCCCACCACGGGCGGAATCACCCTCAAGGTGGTCAGCGCCCGGACCGTCGGGGCGGCCCCGCAGATCCAGCAGGGTGATCCGGTGACCGACTACCGCTGGATGATCACGGCGGACGACGCCGGCGACCCGCACGACGCGCCGGAGCACTGCCTGCCGGCCCGGGCCAGGGTGGCCAGCCCGCCCGACTTCGCCGACCACTGCCGCTGGCCGTCCATCCGCAACACCCCCGGCGCGGTGCCGGTGGTCGCCCAGGGCGACCAGGAGACGCTCGCCGCCGGCACGGGGCTGGCCGGCCTGCCGGACGGCCGCTACCTGATCTCGGTCACCGCCGACGGCTACAAGATCGACGGTGAGCACTTCACGGTCACGCCGGGTCGGACCACCCCGGTGACCGTCGGCATGCAGCCGTACCCGCTGCCGCTGGGCACGGTCCGGCTCCGGATCTTCGAGGACAGCGTCCCGGTCGACGGCACGTACGAGGTCGGCGCCGAGCGCGGCCTGGCCGGCTTCACCGCCCACCTCGCCGACGTGATGGGCGAGGTGACCGTCGACTACTACGGCAACCCGCTCTGCACGGAGTACAAGCACAGCGCCCCGGACGCCAACCACCCCGCCGGGCAGGTGATCTTCGACGACGACGGCCGGCCGGTGATCGCCAGCGAGTCCACCGGCTGCCGCAGCGACGCGAACGGTGACATCGTCATCCCCAACCTCGGCCCGAACCGGTACGCCGCCTCGGTCGTCGCCCCGAGCGGGCAGACCTGGGTGCAGACCACCACCCTGGAGGGCGGCCACGACTGGGACGTCTGGGTGCAGGAGAACGACACCGGCTACGACACCGAGCAGAGCCTCGGCGGCGAGACGGTGCCGTACGTCGACTTCGGCTTCGTCGCCCCGAAGGCGCTCACCGGCTCCGCCAAGGGCGCGATCACCGGCACGGTGGTGCAGATCTACACCTACATCGGCGGGCAGGGCGGCGTGACGGTGCCGGAGACCGGGGTTGCCGGCGGGAAGATCGCCGGCCCGGTGAGCCGGCCCTGGGTGGCCCTGTCCGACCTCGGCGACGGCGACCAGATGATCTACCTGGACCGGGGCGGCGCCGACGGCTCCTTCCGCATCCCGAACGTGCCCGACGGCACCTACCAGCTGACCCTCTGGGACGGCCCCCAGGAGATGCTGCTCGACTCGTTCAACGTCACGGTCAGCGGAGGGAAGACCGTCCACGTCGGCACCAAGCCGCTCGCGGGCTGGTTCACCGAGATCACCGGCACCGTCTTCGTGGACACCAACGGCAACGGCCGGCAGGACCCCGGCGAGAAGGGCGTGCCCCGTTTCCCGCTGGTGGTCAAGGAACGCGACAACTCCCTGATGGACCAGGCCACCAACAGCGTGGTCACCGACAGCAACGGCCACTACTCGATCAAAGAGGTGTACCCACTGAGCAAGTGGCTGGTGCTGGAGGCGTTCCACACCCGCTACCGGACCACCGGCATCACCTACCAGGCGCCCAACGACCCCGCACCGACCACCCTGCTCGGCGCCGCCGTCGACGTCGACGTGCTGCCGATCATCGGGCTCGCCGGCCGGGTGGACTGGGGCGTGCAGCCGTACCGGGGCACCGAGAACGGCGGCATCGCCGGCACCGTCACCTACGACACCACCCGCAACGAGCTCGACCCGGCGTACGCGGTGACCGAGCCGTACCAGCCGGGCATCCCCGGCCTCAAGCTGCACCTGTACGCGGTGGTCCGCGACGCGAACGGCGACCCGGTCCGCGAGGAGGACGGCTCGCTGAAGAAGGGCCCGGAGCTCAACGACGCGTACACCTCGGAGACCTGGGAGCCCGGGCGCGGCTGCACGGCGCGGATGTTCGACGGGCGCCCGCTGACCGACCAGCTCGCCCTGCCGGACTTCGGCACCGAGGCGGACCAGATGTGCGTCGAGGCGCCGATGATGGGCTTCCAGACCGCACCGACCGACAACGACCCGACGAACTTCGGGCAGACCGTCAACGGCAACTACGCGTTCGCCGACTCGAAGCTCAACCTGATCCCGCCAGGCCACCCGGCGAACCCCGGCCCCGATCACGACCTGCCGCTGTACGCGCCGCTGCCCGACGGCCAGACCCAGCCGCTGGTGCCGGACGACTACCTGGTGTCGGTGGAACTGGACGAGAACCCGGTCGGCGGCGGGTCGATGTACCTGCCCACCCGGGAGGAGGACGTCAACGTCTTCGACGGCGACGGCTTCCTGCCCCAGGAGAACTTTCCGCCCGCGCCCGACCAGGCGACCGAGCAGCCGGCGCCGCCCGACCCGCAGCCCGACCCGGGTGAGCCGCCGTCGCAGGGCAACGGCATCAACTCGTCGTGCGCCGGCGCGCTGCACACCGTGCACGTCACCAACCCGGCTTTCCTCGACGGCGGCGGCAGCCCGTTCGAGGGCCAGCGGCGTCCGCTCTGCGACACCAAGCTGGTCGAGGTCCGGGCCGGGCAGGCCAGCGCGCCCAACTTCAACCTGTTCACCCCGGTGCCACTGCCCACCCACTTCTGGGGCCTGGTCATCAACGACCTCGGCCTGAGCCGCGACAAGCGCAGCGTCAACTACGGCGAGGCCGAGGGCATCCCGAACATCCCGGTCGGCCTGTACGACTGGGCCGGCCGCCTGGTGGACACCGTCGACACGGACTTCAACGGCATGTACGAGGCGATCGAGCCGTCGACCAGCACGTACAACTGCCCGCTGCCGGCCGGGCCGTGCCCGAACATGTACCGCTTCGTCGGCAACGACCCCGGCCAGCCCGGGCACCTGAACGCCAACTACAACCCCCGCTACCGCACCATCGGCACCAACTTCCAGGCCTGGCCCGGCCTCTACACGGTGACCGACACCGCGCCCACCGCGGTCGCGGCGGTGGGCATCTCGCCCGGCTCCGGGCAGCTCGGCGCGGTGGTCTGCGATCCGGCCGGGGACGACCCGCAGCTGTTCGCGATCTCCCGGCCCTTCCTGCGCAGCAACGACACCGACCGCCGGGTCACCATCACCGGCACCGGGTTCGGCGCTCGCGGTACGGGCAGCGCCGTCGTCTTCGACTCGGCAGGCACCGACCCGAGGGTGACCGTCAACTCCTGGTCCGACCGCCGGATCGAGGTCACCGTCAGCGGTGGCTCGGTCGGCCCGATGGACGTGAGCGTCACCGCCGCCAACGGCCGGCACACGGTCAACGGCCTCACCTTCCAGAACCTCGGCCTCACCACCGGCAGCGGCCTCGGCAGCGCGGGCAACCCCCGGCTGTTCCAGGTCAAACCGCCCGCCTGGGCGGTACGCACCGGGGAGACCACCTACTCCAGCGTGCAGGCGGCGCTGGAGGCGGCGGCCCGCTTCAGCGACACGGTGGCCGTCGCGGTCTGGCCGAACACCCCCGGCCCGGACAATCCGGCCGGCGCCTACCTGGAGAACGTGGTCGTGCACTCCGCGGTGCGGCTGCAGGGCGTCGGCCCCGGCGGCCGGTACGCCGACGGCAGCGTGGTCGCCGGGTCCATCCTCGACGGCCGGGCGTTCGGCATCGACAACCCGAGCGGCACGGCGTGGCTGAACCTGATCGGGTCCCTTCCGCACGCGGCGCCGGCGGCGGTGCCGGACGGGGCGGTGGTGACCGTCCTGCCCCGTCCGGGTCAGCTCAGTTCGAGCAACGCCATCACCATCGACGGGTTCCGGATCACCGGCGGCAACCAGTCCGACTTCCCGGGCAACATCAACCAGTGGACCGGCGGGGTGAGCACTCCGTACGGCGCGCCGGGCGCGGTGGTCACCCAGGGCGGCGGCATCTACCTGCACGCCGCGGCCCGCTACACCCGGATCACCGACAACGTCATCGTCGCCAACAGCGGCTCCTACGGCGGCGGGATCCGGGTCGGCACCCCCTACCTGAACACCGGCAACGACCACGTCACCATCGCCCGCAACCAGATCCGGGACAACGGCGGGACCAACCTGGCCGGCGGCATCGGCATCTTCGCCGGCAGCAACGCGTACTCGGTGGACCACAACGCCATCTGCGGCAACTTCTCGGCCGAGTACGGCGGCGGCGTCAGCCACTACGGCCAGTCCTACAGCGGCCGGATCGCGAACAACCGGATCTGGCTCAACCAGTCGTACGACGAGGGCGGCGGCGTCATGATCGCCGGCGAGCTGCCGTCGGATCCGACGAAGCTGTCGCCCGGCTCGGGCGCGGTCAAGATCGACGCCAACGTGGTGGAGGCGAACCTGGCCAACGACGACGGCGGCGGCATCCGGCTGCTCCAGGCCGGCAACGCGCCGATCGACGTGACCAACAACATGCTGGTCGACAACATCTCCACCCACGAGGGCGGTGGGATCGCGCTCGACGACGCGCCGGACGTGCGGTTCGTCAACAACACCGTCGCCGGCAACATCACCACCGCGACCGCCGCCACCAGCGACGGGCGCGCCGCCCCGGCCGGCCTGTCCACCACCGCCAACAGCGCCCAGCTGCAGGCCACCCTGCGGTCGGACGCGCCCTCGTTCAGCAAGCCGAAGCTGTTCAACAACGTGTTCTGGGACAACCGGGCCGGTAAGTGGACCGGCGAGTACGTCAAGGGCATCGGGGCCGCCGACGCCCCGGCCGGCGACGCCGTCCGGCACTGGGACATGGGCTCCGTCGACGGGGTGGGCCCGCTGACCCCGACCAACTCGGTGCTCCAGGACACCACCGGCACCGCGCCGAACATCACCAACCGGGTCGGCCTCGACCCGAGGTTCCGCAGCCCGTTCCCGGTGTCGGTGCAGGTCCTCACCTCGCGCACCTTCCCGTCGTTCCGGCAGGCGGTGATCGTGCTCCAAGAGGTCCCGCTGGCCGCGATGGGCGACTGGCACCTGGCCGGCGCCACCTCGTCGGCGAGCGACCTGGGGGTGCTCTCCCGCACCTACGGCACGTTTACCGTCACCGCCCCGACAGTCGACATCGACGGCCAGGCGCGCAGCGCCACGCGTCCGGACGCCGGGGCCGACGAACTGTCCTGAACGTCCGCGGGCGGCCGGCCCACACCGGCCGCCCGCGGGCCCCGCCCGTCCCACCCATCGAGGAGGAGATCGTGACCGATCCCGTACGGCAGCCGAGCATCAGCCGGCGTGCCCTGCTGGCCGGCCTCACCGGTCTGGGCACCTGGGCGGTCCTGCCGGAGAGCGGCTCCGACGCCCAGCCGCGCCGCCCGGCGGCGGTGCTGCCCCGCGCGGTGCCCAATCCGACGGTGTCCCTGCACCTGGCGGCCACCGACGGCTGGGTCTCCATGCCGCAGGGCTCCCCGGCGATCAGCCCGTTCTGGCCCGACCCGCTCGCACCGCCCGACACCGACCTGTACGTCTTCGGCTTCCGCGACGTCACCGGCCTGTCCGCCACCGAGGTCACCGCCCAGCGCGGCAAGGCGCAGATGACCGCCCCGCTGCTCGGCTTCGACCAGGAGACCGACATCAAGCTCAAGCTGACCAACCTCGGCCTGGCCCAGCGGCCCGACCTGGTCGACGGGCACACTGTGCACTGGCACGGCTTCCGCAACGCCATCCCGCTCTTCGACGGGGTGCCGGAGCTGTCCATCTCGGTGCCGATCGGCCGCGAGTTCACCTACTTCTTCCGGCCGCACGACGCCGGCACCTACATGTACCACTGCCACTTCGAGGACGTCGAGCACGTGCAGATGGGCATGACCGGCATCGTCTACGTACGCCCGACCCAGAACGCCGGCACCTCCGCCGTCCCGCCCGGGAAGTACGTCTACAACGACGGCGACGGCAGCACCGGGTACGACCGGGAGTTCGCACTGATGCTGACCGAGGTGTGGGCCGAGGCGCACTACCGCGATGCGCACATCCAGACCACCGACTGGACCGACTACAAGCCGTCCTTCTTCGCCTTCAACGGTCGCTGCTACCCGGACACCCTCGCCCCCAACGGCGACCCGCTCAGCCCCGCCGCCGGGCGACTGCGCTACCAGCCGATCTCCTCGCTCATCACCGCGAACGCGGGGGAGCGGGTGCTGCTGCGGCTGGCCAACCTCGGCTACTGGAACCACACCCTGACCGTGGACGGCATCGACCTGCTGGTGGTCGGCAAGGACGCCGCGCTGCTGCGCGGCCGGGACGGCAGCGCCGAGTACCAGGTGACCAGCACCGTCGAGATCGGACCGGGGGAGAGCCGCGACGTCATCTTCACCGCGCCCGACGCGGGCACGTACCTGCTCTACGACCGCGACCTGATGTCCCTGGCCAACGCCGGTGGCGGACGGGGCGGGCAGTTGACCGAGATCCGGATCTCGCGGCCCGGCACGCTCGCGGCGCAGACCCGGGCGAACGCCTGAGATGGGGGTACCGATGCTTCGTCTCGACCGCGGCCGGTGGAAGCGGCTGAGCGCGCTGCCGCTCGTCGCGGCCATCGTCGCCGTGCTCCTCGTTCCCGGGCCGCACGAGGTGGCCGCCAGTCCGCCGGCCGGCCTGGAGTGCCGCACGTCCGGCGACAACGGCTTCGACCTCACCGCCACCGGCGGGTACGCGGCCATGCCGGACGGCAACACCATCTACATGTGGAGCTACGCCGCCAGCGGCGGCGACTTCCAGCTGCCCGGCCCGACGCTCTGCGTCACCTCCGGGGCGAGGGTCACCGTCGTGCTGCACAACAGCCTGCCGGAGCCCACCTCGATCACCTTCCCCGGGCAGGTCCAGGTGCTCGCGGAAGGGCGGCCGGCCCAGCCGGAGACCGACGCCGCCGGCACCCTCACCTCGCTCACCACCACCGCCGCGGCCGGCAACGGCTCGGTCACCTACACCTTCACCGCCGGCCCGCCCGGCACCTACCTCTACCAGTCCGGCACCGACGTGCAGAAGCAGGTGCAGATGGGGCTTTACGGTGCCCTGGTGGTCCGCCCGGCCGGCCACCCCGACCGGGAGAACGACCGGGCCGACTCGACCTTCGACACCGACCACGAGTACCTCTACCTGCTCGGCGAGATCGACCCGGACCTGCACCTGGCCGTCGAGCGCAGGCGGGCGTACGACTTCACGAAGTACAAGGCCCGCTACTTCACCATCAACGGGCGCAGCATGCCGGACACCATCGCGCCCAACCACGCCGACTGGCTGCCCGACCAGCCGTACGGGGCATTGATCCACATCCTGCCGTACGACCCGGTGCTCAACCCCAAGCCGGCGCTGATCCGCTACCTGAACGCCGGCACGGTCAGCTACCCGTTCCACCCGCACGGCAGCGACGAGCAGCTGATCGCCCGGGACGGCCGGCCCGCACAGGGCCCCGGCGGACAGGACCTCTCGTTCTCCAACTTCCTCATCGACGTGGCGCCCGGCCAGACCGTGGACACCCTGATGGTCTGGAAGGACGCCGAGCACTGGAACCCGAGCACCAACCCGATCCCGGTGCCGCTGCCGTCGTTGCAGGACCAGATCGTCGGACCCGGGCCGGAGACCTGGTTCGCGGAGAACCCGTACCTCGGCGGCGAGCTGGGCGAGCTGCCGCCCGGCGTGGTGCAGAACAACCAGTGCGGCGAGTACTACCACGTGGCGCACAGCCACGCGCTGGAACAGGCCACCAACTACGGGGCGAGCTTCGGCGGAATGATGACGCTGATCCGCATCGACCCGCCCGCCGGGTGTCCGGCATGACACGGCAGGGGAGGGCGACGATGACTCCGATCCGTACGCCTCGGCTGGTCGCCGGGATCGCGGCGGCGCTGCTGGCGCTCGGCCCGGCCCCGGCTCACGCCGCGGCCCCGCAGACGGCGGCCCCCACCGACCGGGCGCCGGCCACCGTCGCCGGACCGCCCGGCCCGCCGCAGGGCGTCCTGCCGCAGACCGGCTGCCAGCTCGCCGGTGGCACGGCGACCTGCGACCTGTGGGCCAAGCCCGGCTCGGTGGTGCTGCCGGGCGCCGCGGCGCCGGTGCCGATCTGGGGCTTCGCCTCGGCCGACTCCGCCCCCGCCACGCTGCCCGGCCCGGTGCTCGTGGTCGACCAGGGCGACCGGGTCACCATCACCGTGCACAACGGGCTCACCGACAACCTGTCGCTGGCGTTCCCGGCCGTCACCGGGCTCGCCCCCGACCGCACCGGCGCCGCCCCCGGCGGCACCCGCAGCTACACCTTCACCGCCGTCCGGCCGGGCACCTACCTCTACGAGGCCGGCCACACCACGTTCGGAGCCCGCCAGGTGGCCATGGGCCTGGTCGGCGCGCTGGTCGTCCGCGCCCCCGCCGTCGGTGGGCGGCCCAGCGCGTACGGGGACGCCGCCTCGACCTACGACGACGAGGCGGTGCTGGTGCTCACCGAGGTCGACCCGGCCTTCAACGCCGCCCCGCGCACCTACGACCTGCGCGCGTACGCCCCGCGTTACCGCCTGGTCAACGGCAAGGCGTTCCCGGAGACCGACGTGGTCGCCACCGACGCCGGCCGTACGGTGCTGCTGCGCTACGTCGCCGCCGGGCTGCAGCCACACCCGATGACCCTGCTCGGGCTGGACCAGGCGGTCGTCGGCCAGGACGCCCGGCCGGCCGCGTACCCGGAGGCGGCGGTGACCGTGCCGCTGCAACCAGGGCAGGCGGTCGACGCCGTGGTCGGCGTGCCGGCCGTGCCGGACGGCCGGCGCTTCCCGCTGTTCGAATCGGGCGGGCAGCTCAACAACGACGGCCAGCGTTACGGCAGCACGGTCACCGGGGTCAGCCCGCAGCAGGCCTTCGGCGGCATGCTGACCTTCCTGGACACCAACCCGCCGCCGGTCAGCGGCGACCACGTCGGCCCGACCTCGGCGAACGTGCGGGTCGCACCGAACCCGGCCAGCGTACGGAACACGATCACCATCACCGCCGACTTCACCGACGAGCGCAACGGCAACTCGGTGGTGGACCGGGCCGAGGCGGTCGTCGACGACCTGCGGGTCGCCGAGGGCACCGGCATCCCGTTCACCGCCGCCGGCTTCGGCGCCGGCCCGACCGTCACCGGCGCCACCGCCACTCTCCCCGCCGACCTGCTCCTCACGCTGGCCCAGGGAAAGCACACCATCTGGGTACGCGGCCACGACGTGGCCGGCAACTGGGGTGTGGTCGGCAGCGCCACCTTGAACCTCGCGGTCACCGGCGCGGTCACCACCGGAGTGACCCTCAGCCCGAACCCGACCGGAGGCACCGGCGAGATCGCGATCTCCGCCACCGGCGACGACCGCGGCCTCGGCGGCACGGTCACCGACGCCGAGTACTTCGTGGACACCAGCGGGCCCAACGGCACCGGCACCCCGCTCGGCCTGGGCAGCCCGGGCGCGGCGATCAGCGCCGAGTCCGGCAGCATCCCCGCGGTGGTCGCCGCCGCCCTGGCCGAGGGCCGGCACTCCGTACTGGTCCACACCCGGGACTCGTTCGGCTTCTGGGGCCCGTACGCCGCCGCCGACCTGGTGGTGGACCGGACGGTGCCGGCCCTGCTCTCCGGGACGGTGGAACCGGCCGTCACCAACGGTCGTACCGGCTCCGCGTCCGACCCGAACGACCTGCGGATCACCGCGGCGTTCACCGACCCCGTCGGGGGCGGGGTGCACTCGACGATCGCCGACGCGGAGGGCTTCCTCGACGTCGGCGGGGCGGACGGCACCGGGTTCACCTTCCTCGCCCTGGACGGGTCGTTCAACAGCGGCACCGAGAACACCTACGGGCTGCTGCCGCTGAGCGAGCTGACCGGGGTCGCCGACGGCACCCACCGGGTGCTGGTGCACGCCCGCGACTCGGCCGGGAACTGGGGGCCGCTCGCCGCGCTCACCTTCGTGCTCGACCGGACCGGGCCGGCGGTCACCGCGGTCAGCGCGACCCCGAACCCGACCGCCCGGGCGGCGACGCTCACCCTGACCGCCACCGCCACCGACATCTCCGCGGTCACCGCCGCCGAGTGGTACGAGGGCACCGACCCGGGCGTCGGGCACGGCCGGCCGATGACGGTCACCGGCACCGCCGTGACCACCACGGTCGCGCTCAACGGGTTCAGCAAGGGCAACCACACCCTGCGCGTCCGGGCCCGGGACGCGCTGGGCAACTGGGGCCCGGCCGGCACCGTGACGGTCAACGTGGACCCGCCGAACGCGATCTTCTCCGACGCCTTCAGCGGCGGCACGAGCGCCTGGTCGCGGGTGTCCAGCACGGTGTCGGTCAGCTCGGGTCAGCTGGTCGCCGGCACGGTCGGCTACGTCGTGGACGACACCCCGGCCGCCGAGCGCACCATCCACACCCGGGCCGACGTCACCCTCGGCACGTTCAACCCGCAGACCGCCGTGGTCACCGTCCACGAACTCCGGAACGCCTCCGGCGGCGCCGTGGCCGTGGTGCAGTACCGGCGCAGCAACGGGGTCAACCAGTTCCGGCTGGGGCTGCTGCGGCCGGCGGGCTGGGCGTACACCTCGTGGGTGAACGCGGGCGGTGGCACGATCCGGCTGGACTGGACGTCGGCCAGCACGGGCTCGGCCACCCTCAAGGTCGGCACGGTCACGGTCGGCACGCTGACCGGCGACACCAGCGGCTACTCGGTGGAGTCGGCGGCACTGGGCCTGGTCGCCCGTACCGCCACCACCACCGGCTCGCTGAGCTTCGACAACTACGCCGCCACCCGCTACACCGCACCCTGAGCCGCCTCGTGGGGGCCGGGTACGCGCCCGGCCCCCACCCTCCCCGAGGAGTCCTGACTGTGGTCGCGATCCCGTTCCGTCTCCCGCGTCCCCGCCTTGGCCGGGTGCTGCTCCCGCTGCTCGTCCTGGCGCTGGTCGCGGTGTCGTTCGTCCGCTTCGGCGGGTACGCCGACGCCCGGCAGGGCTACGCCGTCCCGCAGGACGGGCAGTTGGAGAGCGCCCTCGGCATCCGCTTCACCCAGGCCGCCGTGGTCGGCGACGGTGGCCTGGTGGAGCTGCGCTACGTGGTACTGGACACCCAGAAGGCGTCGGCCTTCCAGAACGACACCAAACACCCACCCCGGCTGCGCAACGAGCGTTCCGGCAAGCTGGCCTGGCGGGCGACCCTGATGAAGCAGGGCCACGAGCTGCGCCCCGGCCAGAGCTACTACCTGCTCTACCTGAACAACGACAACGCCATCAAGCGTGGCGACAAGATCGAGATCACCTCCGGCCAGCGCCGCCTGGCCCACGTCCCGGTGCGGTGAGCGGCGTGCGCCGGCTGGGCCGCCTGCTCGCCGCCCTCGCCGTGGTGGGCCTGACCGTGCTGGTCGGGCCCGCGCCGGCGCAGGCCCACGCGTACCTGCTGCGCAGCGCGCCCGCCGACGGCGCGGTGCTGGACCGGGCCCCCGAGACGCTCACGCTGGCCTTCACCGAGCACGTGGAGCTCTCCGCCGCCCGGATCAGCCTGGTCGACGGCGACGGCCGGCCGTGGGCCGTGACCGGGCTGGCGCTGCGCGGCGCGGACGGCGTACCCGGCGCGGACGCCGGCGCCGAGGAGCCGGTCACGCTGGTCGCCGGTCTGCCGGCCCTGCCACCGAACACCTACCACGTCGCCTGGCGGACCCTCTCCTCCGACGACCTGCACACCACCAGTGGCACCCTGGTCTTCGGCGTGGGCCGGCAGGTCACCGCCGAGGGCGCTGCCCGACCGGTCGGCCCCGGCCCCCGGGAGACCACCGCCCGGGCCATCGGGCTGCTCGGCCTCGCCGTCCTCATCGGCGGTGCCGCCCTTGCCCTGCTGCACGCGGCCGGCGCCCGTCGCCCGAGGCGGGCTGGAGGAGATCTTGGCGAGTCGCCGTCCGCCACGAACGGGAACTCGTCAAGATCCAGCGCGGATCTCGCGCTGCGTCGTCGGTTGCTCCTGGTCGCCGGGTACGCGGGGGTGGTGGCGTTGCTCGCCGCGCCGCTGCAACTGGCCATTCAGCTCTCCGCCGCGGGTGGCCGGCGGTGGTGGCTCCTGGCCGACCAGCTCACCAGTGGGCGCTGGCTGCTCCGCGAGGCCGGCACCGCGCTGCTGCTCGCGGCCGTGCTGGCCGCCGCCCGCCGGCTCGGGCCGGGCCGGCCGGCGGTGGCCCGCGACCTCGGGCCGGTCAGGCCAGCCGCCCGCCCGCTCGAGCCGGGCACGCCGGCTGCCGTCCGTGACCTCGGGCCGGGCACGCCGGCCGCCGCCCGCGACGAGGCGGTACGCGGCGCGCGGGGCACGCTCGTCGTCGGGCTGCTCGGGGCGCTGGCCGCCGCGGCCGGCACCGCGCTGCTCGGCCACCCGATGGGTGGCCCGCCGCGCACCGCGCTGGTCGGCGGGGCTCACGTGCTCGCTGCCGGCGGCTGGGCCGGCGCGCTGCTGGCCGGTGCCCTCGCCCTGCTGCCGGTGGTCCGCCGGGCCGCCGACCGGGGCGCCGAGGCACGCGCCCTGCTGCGCGCCTTCGCCCCGCTCGCGGTCGGCTGCCTCACCCTGCTCCTGCTCACCGGGCTGCTGCTCACCGGCCCCCAGGTGGCCACCGTGGACGCGCTGCTCGGCTCCCCGTACGGGCTGCTGCTGCTCGCCAAGGTCGCGGCGGTCGGCGGGGCGGGGCTGCTGGGCGCCAGGACCGCCCGGCGGCTGCGGCGGGCCGAGCTGCCCCGGCGGGGCCTGCTCGCCGAGGCGGGCCTCCTCGCCGGCGTACTCGGCCTGGCCGGGGCGCTGGCCGCCGCCGGCCCGGCCCGGGGCCCCGCCTTCCCGGTGGCCGCCGCCGGGCGGTCCGTGCCGCAGGTCAGCGGCCAGGTGGCGGACCTCGTCGACACGGTGGCCGTACGCCCCAACCGGCCGGGACGCAACGTCGTCAGCATCAGCATCGGGGACACCCGCCGGCCCGCCCCCGGCCCGGTGACCGGGGTGTCGCTGCTGCTCACCGGGCCGAACGGGGAACGGGTCGTCCGCCCGGTCACCCGGACCGCCGACGGCTGGGTGGTGGCGGTCGACGACATCCGTTCCGCGGGGCAGTGGCGGATCGGGGTGACCGTGCTCCGGGACGGCCTGCCGCCGGTCAGCGACACCCATCCCTGGCTGGTGCCCGCCGGCCCCGCCGCGCCGGTACGCGTCTCGGCGGCCCCGCTCCGGCCGGCGCTCGACCGCACGGCCGCTGTCCTCGCGCTGCTCGCGGTGCTCGTCGCCGCGCTGGTGACGGTGCGGGCCCGGCGGGCGCGCCGAGCGCGCGACGCCGGAGCCGCCGTGGGCCGGCCGTCCGCCGGGGTGGGCCCGCGCCGCCGCACGCCAGCCCGAAGGTAGCGGCGCAGCCAGCGGTGACGGTCGTCAGCGATGGTGGGCACCCACACCATCGTTGACGGCGGTCCTCCATCGACCGTGCAGCACGTCATGCGGTACGCATTCCCCGCCGCAGAACCAGTCCGCGGGGCGGGCGGCTAGCGGCCCGCGGAACTGTCCCGCACCATGAGCTCCGTGGCCAGTTCGAAGCGGGGCGACTCGATCTTCTCGCCCTGCCCCAGGCGCAGCACCGTCCGGGCGGCCAGCCGCCCCATCTCGACGAGCGGCTGCCGCACCGTGGTCAGCGGCGGGGATGCCCATCGCGCCTCCGGCAGGTCGTCGAAGCCGACCACGCTGACATCGTCGGCGACGCGCAGCCCCCGCCGGCGCACGGCCTCGTACACGCCGAAGGCCATCTGGTCGCTGGCGGCGAAGATCGCGGTGGGCGGGTCGTCGAGGTCGAGCAGGGTCGATCCCGCGGCGAAACCGGAGGCGTGGTAGAAGTCGCCGGACTGCACGAGCCGGTCGTCGACGGGTATGCCGGCCGCCTCCAACGCGGCCCGGTAGCCGTCCAGCCGGGCCCGGCTGCACAGCAGGTGCGCCGGGCCGGCCACGAAGCCGATCCGGCGGTGCCCGAGCGCCAGCAGGTGCTCGGTGGCGGACAGCCCACCGGCCCAGTTGGTCGCGCCGATGGTGGGTACGTCCGTCGCCGGCACGCCGGCCGGGTCGACCACCACGACGGGCACGTTGAGCCGGCGCAGCTGCGCCTGCACCGGCGAGCTCAGGTGCGAGGTCACCACGATGACCCCGTCGGAGGCGCGGGCTCGCAGGTTCTGCAGCCACTGCGAGGTGGAGGTGGATTCGCTGTGGATCGCCGAGACGACCGTGCCGACTCCGGCGGCGTGGCCGACGTCCTCCACGCCCCGGATGATCTCCACGGCCCACGGGCTGTCCAGGTCGTTGAAGACCAGGTCCACCAGGTTGGCCCGGCGGACGGTACGGCTGCCCCGGCGCCGGTAACCGTGGTGGTGCAGCAGCTCCTCGACCCGTTCGCGGGTGCCGGGAGCCACGTCCGAGCGGCCGTTGAGCACCCGGGATACGGTGGGCACCGAGACACCGGCCTCCCGCGCGATCGCGGTGATCGTCACCCTGCCCCCGATGTCCGCCTTCACCCGTGCCTCCTCCATCGGCCGGAAGATCGACCGAAACCTTGTCGCCGAAGCCCCGGAAGCGCCTGCCCGTTCCGCGGCTCATTTTGCCGTACCCCTGGGGTTGACGACAGATCGGGCCCGTTCTGGCGTTCCCCCGAGTTCCGGAAACGTACCGGGAGTCTGCCCGGGCGCGTTCATCGCTGATCCCGCCACGCTGCCGCCGCCGACCGGGCCGTGGCGGCGGTGGCCCGCCCGTCACCGGGTTGCCGACCCGACGGCCCGCCGGTGCTGGTAGACACGGCAGGGTGGAGACCGGCAGGCGAGCGGTGGACCGCGCGACGGCGGCGCTGGCCGTCGCGGCGGTGCTGCTCACCGCCGCGTGCCAGCGGCCCGCACCGAGCCCCGCCCCGTCACCCCCGCCGTCGGCGTCGCCGTCACCCCCGCGGCCGACGTCGGCACCGCCGTCGCCCCGGTCGCCGTCGGTCACGCCGTCCGGGCCCCGCGCCCCCGCCGGCTTCGTCGATCTCGCCGTCGTCGACCCGAGCATCCGCACCGACATCCGGTACGCCACCGCGCACAACTTCGTCGGCCGGCCGATCACCGGATACCCCGAACCGCTCTGCCTGCTGACCCGGCAGGCCGCCGAGGCGCTGCACCGGGTGCAGACCGCGGCGCTCGCCCAGGGGCGCAGCCTCAAGGTGTACGACTGCTACCGCCCGCAACGGGCGGTCGACGACTTCGTCGCCTGGGCCAAACTGCCGGGGGAGCAGCAGATGAAGGGGGAGTTCTACCCCGACGAGCCCAAGGATCGCCTCTTCACCGACGGCTACATCGGGGCGCCGACCGCGCACAGCCGGGGCAGTACCCTCGACCTCACCCTGGTCCCGGTACCCACCCCCGACCAACCCGCGTACGCCCCCGGGCAGCGGCTGGTCCCCTGCACCGCGCCCGCCGGGCGTCGCTTCCCGGACAACTCGGTCGACATGGGCACCGGGTTCGACTGCTTCGACCCGCGCGCCCACACCGCAGACAGTCGGATCACCGGCGCCGCGCGGGACAACCGCGAGCTGCTCAAACGGCTGATGACCGCGCAGGGCTTCGAGAACTACCCCCGGGAGTGGTGGCACTACCGTTACACCGCCGAGCCGTATCCGGACACCTACTTCGACTTCCCGGTGGCCCGGTCCTCGCTGCGCTGAGCGCCGTTCGAGGCTGACAAGTCTGGTGCCGTTCCTGCGCTCAGCCGGTGCTGTCGGGGCGCAGCGGCAGCCAGGCCAGCACGTCCTGGATCTTCGCGTCCCAGTACGCCCAGTCGTGGTCGCCGGGGGAGAAGTCCACGGTGACCGGCACCCCGTGGCGGCGGGCGGTGTCGACGAAGCGGACGTTGTCCTCGTACAGGAAGTCCTCGGTGCCGCAGGCGACGTAGAGCGCGGGCAGGTCGTCGCCGGCCCGTTCCAGCAACGCCACCGTGTCGTCGTCGGTGCCCGGCACCTCCCGGCCGCCCCAGGCGGTGTGCCACACCGCCGGGTTTATGGGGTTGGTCGGGTGGTCCCGCCGTCGTGCCACGTCCAGCGCGCCGGAGAGGCTGGCCGCCGCCGCGAACCGGTCCGGGTGGCGCAGCGCCCACTTCACCGCCCCGTAGCCGCCCATCGACAGACCGGCCACAAAGGTGTCCTCCCGGTGCGGCGAGAGCCGGAAGTACGACCGGCAGACCTCGGGCAGTTCCTCGCTGAGGAAGGTCCAGTAGCGGTTGCCGTGCGCCTCGTCGGTGTAGAAGCTGCGCCCGGCCTGCGGCATCACCACCGCCAGCCCGAGCGGGGCCGCGTACCGCTCGATGGAGGTGCGCCGGGTCCAGATGGTGTCGTCGTCGCTCAGACCGTGCAGCAGGTAGAGCACCGGCGGGTCGCCGGCGCTGGCGCTGCCCGCCATGCCGATCCCGGCCGAAGCCCGCTCGGGTAGCAGCACGGTCATCGACGTGCCCATGCCGAGGGCCTCGGAGAAGAAGTCACACCGGATCCGCGCCATGGGGCCGGATCGTACGCGCCGCCCCCCGATAGCGGTCGAATCGACCCTTCCTATTGCCGTGGGTGGTCCGCGAGGGACAGGATGGCGAGGCGCGCTGGAAACCTCCCCGTAACCCGCGTGCTGCTGCTCTCTGTCACGAGGAAGTGGGAGTCAGTCATGAGCGACGTGTCGAGCGCGCTGGGTGTGCGCCTCTACCCGGACCTGGTCGAGCGGGGCGGTCTCGCCCCCGCGCTCGCCGAGACGGCCGCCCGACACCAGCTCGACATCGGCCAGGTGACCGCCCCGCAGCAGGGGCGCGCCCGGTTCACCTGCGCCGAGCTGAGCTCCGAGCAGGGCGTCGTGTGCGTGGGGCTCGGCTCCCAGGCCCGCTACTTCATGATCGATGTGCGGGTGTCCGGGCAGGTCCAGGCCCGGGGGGACGCCACCGACCTGGTCCAGGTGGCACAGGTGGCTGACGCCTGGCGGGGCGGCGCCACCCTCGCCGAACTCACCGAGCGGTTCGTGTTCATGGAGGCGGTGAAGCGCCACCCGGTCGCACAGGCCGGCTAGAGCGAGCACCCACCGGAAGATTCTCGATCCCGCAGACCGCCACCCTGCGGCGTGCGCATCGCGCCAGCCTGGGCGTCTCTCTCACCGAGGAGGACGCCCAGGCTGTGCCGTTTCTGGCGCCGTCCTGCTCGACCTCCGCCAGCAGCAGGTGCAGGCGGCGTGCGCGCCCCGGGAGCCGCCGACGGGCGCTCCGGACCGTCACCCGTCCGAGTTAACCGGTTGCCGGCCCTCGGGGTCCCTTGCTGCAATCCGATGACGACCGCCAACCGAGAAGGAGCCCGAGAATGCGAGCCGCGTCGATGTCCGACCAGAAGGGAACGATCGCCTACCCAGAGGACATGACGCTGCGTGAAGACTCTCAATCTCGGAATCCTCGCCCATGTCGACGCCGGTAAGACGAGCCTGACCGAACGGCTGCTGCTCAGCGCCGGGGTCATCGACGAGCTCGGCAGCGTCGACGCGGGCAGCACCCGCACCGACACCATGGCGCTGGAGCGGCAGCGTGGCATCACCATCCGCTCCGCCGTCGTCTCCTTCGTGGTCGCCGGGGTCAACGTCAACCTGATCGACACCCCCGGCCACCCCGACTTCATCGCCGAGGTGGAACGCGCCCTCGGCGTGCTCGACGGCGCGGTGCTCGTGGTCTCGGCCGTCGAGGGGGTCCAGGCCCAGACCCGGGTGCTGGCCCGCACCCTGCACCGCCTCGGCATCCCCACCCTCATCTTCGTCAACAAGGTGGACCGGGCCGGGGCCGATCTGGACCGGGTGCTGGGCCAGATCGTGGACCGGCTCACCCCCGCCGCCGTCGCCCTCGGCCGGGTCCAGGCCGCCGGCACCCGGGCCGCCCGCTGGGCGCCGTTCGCGCCCGACGATCCCGACCACCGCGTACGGCTGGTCGACCTGCTCACCACGCACGACGACGCGCTGCTCGCCGCGTACGTCGCGGACGAGCGGGCGGTGACGCCGAGCCGCCTGCGCGCGGCGCTCGCCACCTGGACCGCGCGGGCCCGCGTGCACCCGGTCCAGGCCGGCTCGGCCATCACCGGCGCCGGGGTGGACGACCTGATCACCGCCATCGCCGGACTGCTCCCCGCTGCCGACGGCGACGACCACGCTCCGCTCTCCGGCACCGTCTTCAAGGTCGAGCGCGGCCCGGCCGGCGAGAAGATCGCGTACGCCCGGATCTTCGCCGGCACCGTGCGGGTCCGCGACCGGATCCGCTACCGAGGCGACCACGGGGCGAGGGTCACCGGCATCGACGTCTACGACGGCGGCGACCCGGTGCCGCGCGACTCGGCCGGCGCGGGCCGGATCGCCCGGCTGCGCGGCCTGACCGACGTCCGGGTCGGCGACCAGCTCGGCGTTCCGCCGGATCGGCCCGCCGGCCGGCACCACTTCTCCCCGCCGACCCTGGAGACCGTGGTCGTGCCGGTGCGGGCGGCCGACCGGCCGGCCCTGCACGCCGCCCTCGCCCAGCTCGCCGAGCAGGACCCCCTGATCAACCTGCGCCAGGACGACCTGCGCCAGGAGATCACGGTGTCCCTCTATGGCGAGGTGCAGAAGGAGGTCATCCAGGCCACCCTCGTCGACGACCACGGCCTCCCGGTCAGCTTCCGCGAGACCACCACCGTCTGCGTGGAACGGCCGGTCGGCGTCGGCGCCGCCGTCGAGTGGATCGGCCGGGAACCCAACCCGTTCCTCGGCACCGTCGGGCTGCGCGTCGAACCCGGGCCGCTCGGCAGCGGCGTCGAGTTCCGGCTCGGCATCGAACTCGGCTCGATGCCCCTGGCCTTCCTCAAGGCCATCGAGGAAACCGTCCGGGAGACCTTGCGGCAGGGACTGCGCGGCTGGGAGGTGATCGACTGCGTGGTGACCCTCACCCACGGCGGCTACTGGGCCCGGCAGAGCCACTCGCACGGAGTGTTCGACAAGAGCATGTCCAGCACGGCAGGGGACTTCCGCAACCTGACCCCGCTGGTGCTGATGGCCGCGCTCAGCCGCGCCGGCACCCGCGTCCACGAGCCGGTGCACCGGTTCCGCCTGGACGTGCCGGCCGACCTGTTCGGCACCGTGCTGCCGGTGCTGGCCGGCCTCGACGCGGTGCCCCGGGCGTCCACCCTGCACGGTGCGACCTACCTGATCGAGGGGGAGGTGCCGGCCGGCCGGGTGCACGCGCTGGAGCAGCGGCTGCCGTCGCTGACCCGGGGCGAGGGAACCCTGGAGGCCGAGTTCGACCACTACCGGCCGGTGCGCGGACCGGAACCGAGCCGGCCCCGCTGGGACCACGACCCGCTCAACCGCAAGGAGTACCTGCTCGCCGTGGCACGCCGGGTCACCGCTCCTCCCGGACGGTGACCCGGCACGGGTACCGGGCCCGCACCGCGTCGATGCAGGTGTCCCGCGAGGTCGGTCCGCCGAACCGGAGCCGGTCGTACCCGGTGAACGCCGGCTCCAGCGCGTCCAGCTCGTCGACCAGCGCGTGCAGCCGGTCCCACCAGCCCACCGACCCCGCGTCTGGTGCGGCCGGTGCCGCCTGGATCGCCGCGGTCAGCTCGTCCTTGCGCCGGATGTTTCCGGGCGTCACCGAGTGCAGGCAGACGTACCGGCCGCTCAGATAGGCGTCCCACTCGGCCGCGCCCTGCGCCGGGTCGGCCCACTGCCCCACGAACCACTCCGCCAGCAGTTCCGGGCCGCCCGCCCGCTCCGCCAGCGCGAACAGGTCGGCCGGCACCATCTCCGCGCCGTCCGAGCGCAGATAGCCCGGCAGCGGCAGCCGCCGGTCCAGCATCAGCCGGCGTACGTCGTCCGGGTCCCGCCCGGTCGCCGCGCACAACTCCTCCAGCACCACGAACTGCCCACTGACGTACGCGTCGTCCGCCGCCGTCATCGGGTGCTCCCCGTTGACCTCGCGGAACCGCTCCGCCACCCGGCGCCGCAACTCCATCCCGGCTCCTTCCCCTCCGTACCGGCGGAAGGCTAGGCGGTGCACTCTTCGGTGTCCGCCGAACCGTCCGCGCGAGTACGGCCGCGACGTGAGCCGGTGGTCTCAGGATCAGGCGTTCGCGGCCTCAGCTTTGAGCGCGTCGAGGAAGCCGGCCCAGCCGGTCCGGGTGTTGGTGACGAGGGTGGGCGGCAGGCCGGTGTGGTGCAGGGTCAGCAGGGTGCCGCCGGCTTGCGCACACAGGGTCACCTCGACTCGGGAGGAGCCAGGCGGCAGGTCGGGCACGCCGGGCGCCCGGTCCCAGCCGAAGGTGAAGACGATCCTCTCGTACGGCCGAAGCTCGATGAAGCGGCCGCGCACGACAGGTCGCGAGCCGGCGGCGAGTTGGAACGTCAGCTCGCCGCCCGGCGTGGGGTCGAGGTCGGCCGGGCCGAGCCAGCGGGCCATGCGCGCCGGATCGGTGAAGAAGCGCCAGACCACCTCGGGCGGGGCTTCGATGTGAATGCTGCGCTCGATCATCCCTGTTGGTCCTTCTCCACTTCTCGCTTGAGGTGGTCGAGCCGGGCCGCCCACATGGTGTCGAGGAAGCCAGCCGCTTCGGCGAAACCTTCGGCTCGCAGCCGGTAGAGGCGGCGGCTTCCCTCGCGTCGCACGTGGAGCAGGCCGGCATGGATCAGGACGCGCAGGTGCTGCGAGACGGCCGGCCGGCTGATCATCGGGAACTGCGCGGCGATCTCGCCGGCTGCGACCTCGCGGTCCCGGGTGAGAAGGAGGATCCCGCGGCGGGTGGGGTCGGCCACGGCAATGAGCACCTCGTCCATCCGCACCTCCCGGTGTTAGCTTGTGCTTACGAGCTTACACGAGTGTTGGGAGTGAGTCTGGTGATCGAGCGGCTTGAACCCCTGGTCGGACGGTGGCGGTCCAGCGGCCGCACGGTCGACGGCGTGCAGATCGCCGGTACGGACGTCTACGAGTGGTTCCCGGGCGGCGGGTTCCTGGTGCACCACGTCGACGTGCAGATGGGCGAGGATCGGGTGCAGTTGATCGAGATGATCGGCGACCCGGAGCCCACCGACGGCGGCCGGCTGCGGATGCGGGCTTTCGACAACCAGGGCGGATACGGTGAGATGCGGGCAAGCGTCGACGGGGCCGGTGTCTGGACGTTCGCCGGGGAGACGATGCGCGCGTCGCTGACGATCGGCTCGGACGGTAGGACGATGGTCGCGAGGTGGGAGCGCTCGCCCGACGGCGCGACCTGGGTGGACTGGATGGACATGCGGTTCTCCCGCGAAGCGTGAGCGCTGGTGCCGCTCTGAGCGCTCGTGCCGGCCGACGCGGGGCGGACGAATATCCATTGCGGTCCGCCCGCCGGTCCGCCTACCGTGAGCGGGGCAACGTCAACCGGTTCCACCACTCCGGGAGCGCACCGTGTCGCAGCAGAACCGCACCCAGGCCGAGCGGCCCACGCCGCGCGGCGGTGCCCTGCTGGCCGAACTCGGCTCGGGCCCCTGCCGACGGCAGCGGTGGCAACCGGGGTGGTGGCGCGACTAGCGCCGGCGCGACACACACGCGCATCCGCCCGCCCCGCGACCGGGGATCGGGCGGCTTTTTCGTTCGTACGGCCTACGCCGGTCCCGCGTCTGGGACCACCTCGCGGTTGTAGCGCAGCCAGGCAGCGCCTCACCTCGCCGTGGTGAAGATCGCCGGTTCGGATCCGGCCAGCCGCTCGGACATCACCCGAGATCAAGGAGAAGACGATGGGTTTCACCCCGCTGGCCGGCACCCGGGCGCCGGTCCGGGTCTGGACCGACCCGTACGCCATCGAGGCGCAGGCGGCCAAGCAGCTGCGCAACATCGGTGCGCTGCCGTGGGTGCACGGGGTCGCCGTCATGCCGGACGTGCACTTCGGCAAGGGCGCCACCGTCGGCTCGGTCATCGCGATGCGCCAGGCCGTCTCGCCGGCCGCGGTCGGCGTGGACATCGGGTGCGGCATGTCGGCGGTACGCACCTCGCTCACCGCGGCCGACCTGCCCGACGACCTCGCCCCGCTGCGTACGGCGATCGAGGCGGCCATCCCGGTCGGCTTCGCGATGCGGGACGACGCGGTCGACCCGCGCCGGATCCGTGGCCTGGAGCAGGGCGGCTGGGCCGACTTCTGGCGGCGCTTCGCCACCCTCGACCGGAAGGTCGCGCAACTGGAGACCCGGGCCCAGCGCCAGCTGGGCACCCTCGGCGGCGGCAACCACTTCATCGAGGTCTGCCTGGAGCAGGGCGGCCCCGACGACGGCCAGGTCTGGCTGATGCTGCACTCCGGGTCCCGCAACATCGGCAAGGAACTGGCCGAGCGGCACATGGCGGTGGCCCGCGGGCTGCCGCACAACGTCGACCTGCCCGACCGGGACCTCGCCGTGTTTCTCGCCGGCACCCCGGAGATGGACGCCTACCGCCGGGACCTCTGGTGGGCGCAGGAGTACGCGCGCCGCAACCGGGCCGTCATGCTCGCCCTGCTCTGCGGGGTTTTCCGCGACCGGTTCCCGCACGTCACCTTCGACGAGCCGACCTCCTGCCACCACAACTACGTGGCGGAGGAGACGTACGACGGGGTGGAGGTGCTGGTGACCCGCAAGGGTGCCATCCGGGCTGGCAAGGGCGATCTTGGCATCATCCCCGGGTCGATGGGCACCGGCTCGTACATCGTGCGTGGCAAGGGCAACCCGGACGCGTACTGCTCGGCATCGCACGGGGCCGGGCGGCGAATGTCGCGCGGGCAGGCGAAGCGGACGTACAGCACCGCGGACCTGGTGGCGCAGACGGCCGGCGTGGAGTGCCGCAAGGACGCCGGGGTGGTCGACGAGATCCCCGGTGCGTACAAGGACATCACCCAGGTGATGGCGCAGCAGGAGGACCTGGTCGAGGTGGTGGCACACCTCAAGCAGGTGGTCTGCGTGAAGGGCTGAACCGATCGGCGCCCTACGGGGGTGGGCGCCGGTCCCTCCGCTCAGGTGCCCCGGCCACCTTTGGACCGGTGATGCACCGGCGGGATCGCGGTTCGCTAACGCGCCCGCGCGGCCCGTCGCTTCGCTACCGTCAGTAGCGTGGCGATCGTGAGGGTGCGGCTGCGGGGCGGGCCGTACGACGGGGTGGCGGTGAGCTGGGACGTGCCGGACGCGGACGACCCGCCGATGACGTACGAGCTGAAACTGCACGGGCCCCATGAAGTGACGGAAAACGTCGAGTACCGCCGGGTGGAACGGGCGCCCGAGGGCGCGGCCGAGTCCTGGATCTACGAGACACCCGAGACCACCACCGGGTAGCGGCGGAGGCCGCCCGGAGCAGCGCCGCCGAGGCGTTGATCGCCGGTGCTTGGCCGGTCACGGAGATCGATCGGGCAGAATGATCCGGTGCCTCCCCGTATCCCCTCGGTGTCCTGTGTCTTCGTCTGCCACGACGGTGCGGGCCGGCTGCTGCTGGCCCGGCGCGGAGCCGGCGCCCGCGACGAGCCCGGCACCTGGGACACCGGCGCGGGCGCGCTGGAGTTCGGCGAGACGTTCGAGGCCGCGGTCACCCGCGAGCTGCGCGAGGAGTACGACAGCTCGCCGTTGGCGATGACCCTGCTCGGGGTACGCAACGTGCTGCGCGACGATCCGCCGTCGCACTGGGTGGCGGTGGTGTTCGCGGTACGGGTCGACCCGGGGACCGTCGCCATCGGCGAGCCGCACAAGTTCGACCGGATCGGCTGGTACACCCGCGACGCGCTGCCCACGCCGCTGCACTCGCAGGTCGCGCCCACCCTGGCGATGTTGCCGGACGCCCTGGACCGACTGCCGTGACCGGGGAGCGACGCCGTCTTCGTCGTCCGTCAACGCCGCACCCGGGCTCGTCGCGCTGACCCACCCCGCCCTCCGTACCGGCGGGGTCGGACCTCACCGCTGCCGCTCCTGGCAGGGTACGCAGTACCGGGCCGACGGGCGGACCTCCAGCCGGGCGACCGGGATCTGGCCGGCACAGCCCTCGCAGTTGCCGTAGGTGCCCTCGGACATGCGGCGCAGCGCCCCCGCGCTGTCCGCGATGCCCTGCCGGGCGGTCTCCATCAGCGCCCGCAGCGTGTCGGGGTCGTGGCCGCCGTGCCCCGGTTCCCGGCTGTGCGCGGTGAGTTCGATGAGCTGACCGGTGTGCGCCTGGAACTGCCGCTCGAGGATGTCGCGCAGGGCCGCGGTGCGGCTGCGCAGGGTGTCGGTCATGGTGTGGCTGCCTTTCCGGGCGGGAGGGAATGGGTGGTCGGGGCTCGGCTCAGTCGCCGGCCGGGTGACGGGCCGCCGCCGCGGCGGCCAGGCTCGCACCGGTCAGCGCGGCCGTGCGGGGCCCGGCGGCGCGGTGCACCGGGGCTCCCGTCGTGGCGGCGAGGCGTTCCCGCAGGTCGGGTCGGGTGGCACCGTCCCCGACCAGGACGATCCCGCGGGCCAGGGCGGTCGCCGCCGCCGGCGCCGCGCCCGCCCCCTGGGTCAGCTCCCGCACCAGGCGGGCGAGCCGGTCGGCGAGCATGCCGACGGTGGCTTTCTGGGCGAGGTCGCCGGTGCCGAGGTTCGCCCGCCGGCCGGCGATGACCTGGCTGTCCCGGAGGACGGCCACCTCGGTGATCTGCGCGCCGACGTCGGCGACGAGCAGGGTGCCGGCACCGGCTCCGGCGCCGATGGCGGCGGCCCGCACGGTGTCGATGAACAGCAGTCGCGTGGGCGCGAAGACCGCGTCGAGGACTCGCCGGGTGGCCTCCTGGTCGGCGGCCGTCGCCAGCAACGGTCGGCACACCACGACCAGCGGCCGGGACGGCACCCTGACCTGGTGGTGCCGCAGCAGTTGGGTCAGCGCCGTGGCGCATCCGGAGCCGTCGACGATCCGGCCCCGGCGTACCAGCGGATACCGCCGGGCCGACCGGTCGGTGACCAGGGTGGTGAGCGGCTCGTGGCCGCCCAGCCGGATCCGCAGCTGGCCGCTGCCGAGGTCGACGGCGACCGGGCTGGGGCGGGTGGTGGCCGCGCCGTTGGTGCCGCTGTGTGCGGAGACGCTGCCGGCGGTGCCCAGCGGGCGACCGGTGGGGGCCTGGGCGACGGGCATACCGACCTCTTCTCGGTGGATATGACGATGCGCCGCCCCGAGGCGGGGGCGGCGTGGGAAACAGGGGAAGCGTGTGGACCTGAGCGGCGCGGTGCTCGACCGGCTCTGGTCAGCCGCTGGCCGTGCCCGTGGTGCCGATCGGTGCCGGGCGGCCCGACCGGGAGCGGAGCGCGGGCCGGCGGGACAGCGGCCGAAGCTTGGGACGGCGGCTGCGCCGGCGGCACCGGAACGTCGCGGTGCCCCCGGAGCGGGCCGCGAGGCCGCGGCGACCGGCCGGCAGCGGTGGCAGAGCCACCTCGCTGGTCGTCATCACGCACCTCCTCGCCGGTCGGGAACCGTGTCGGACCTCCAGAGTCGGCCGGAAGCGACGGACCGACATGGCCTGCCGTCGGCCAACTTCCGGCGTCTAGGTTGCCGGCCACCGGCGACCTGTCACGGCCTGCGGAGCTTCGGGCGAGCCGGTGGTGACCCGCAGCGACGACGGTGGCGACGGGCGCCGGCCCGAGGGCTATGGTGACCGCATGGCAGACCTTCGGCTCCGACTTGACGTCGCCTCGCGTACCGCGTGGGCGATGCTCGTGGTCGTGGTCGTGCTCACCACGGTCCGGCAGGCTGGCCACGCGCTGGCCGGGTGCATCGCGGGCGGGCTGGCGAGGGCCGTCCCGGGATGTGTTCCGGCCTGGTCGGCCGACCGGGCGCCGCCAGGCCCCGCCGCCTGAGCGCGCCGTCCCGACACCCCCACCAACCCGTACGCGCCCGCCCCGCGCCACCGGCCGGGGTCGCCGGCCGATCGGCCGCACCCCGCGGGCCCGCCACCACCCCTCCCGTACGGAGCAACACATGAACGTCGAACACACGCCGTTACCCGGCATCGGGGTGCGGCACAGCTTCATCACCGCCCAGGGCCGCCGGGTCGGCGTGGTCGAGTACCGCGGGCTGGACCGCCGGGACGTCTTCTACGAAGACGCGGACGACCCGGACAGCACCTGCGGCCTCCGGCTCACCCGGTCCGAGGCGGTCACGCTGGCCGGCCTGCTGGGCCTGCTCGACGTGGTCGCCGTCGACGACCGGAACTGACGCCGCCCGGCCCGCGCACTACGAGGCGGGCCCGGGCAGCGGCTGACGCGGCCAGTCCAGCGCCCGCGCGCCGTACACCGCGGCCTGCAGCGTGAACCGGTCGCGCGGGTCGTTCGGGTCGTAACCGCTGAGCACCCTGATCCGGTCCAGCCGGTAGGTGACCGTCCGGACGGACACGTGCAACCGGAGGGCCGCCTCGGTGGCCACCCCGCCGGTGGCGAAGTACGCGTCCAGGGTGTCCAGCAACGGCTGGGCACCGCCGCGGGCGTGGCGCAGCGGTGTGAGCGCCGCCTGGACGAGGTCGACGATGGCGGGCTGGTCCCGCAGCAGGACGCGGTAGACCAGCAGGTCGCGGGCGTCGATGACCGGTGTGTCGGCGTTCAGCCGCTGCGCCGTCAGCAACGCCTCCCGGGCCTCCTCGTAGGAACGGGCGATGCCGTACAGGCCGGGGTGCGGGCGGCCGACCGCCACCTGCCACGGGCCGCCGCGCGGCAGGCGATCCAGCTCGGCGTGCATCAGCCGCCCGAGGTCGCCGGCCGACTCCCGCCCACGGGCACCACCCCGGTCGGGCGGCACCGCGTCGGCGGGAGCGATCACCACGAGCAGTCCTTCCTTCGTCGCCACCAGCACGTCACGGTCGCCGAGACGATCGAAGATGACGCCTTCCAGCGCGCTGATCGCCGCCTCGGTGTCCGGCAGACGCCGGCGCGGCGCGGCCAGCGCCACCTGGTGCACCCGGGCCAGGTCCAGCCCGAACGGCTCGGCGCGCTCCACCAGGCCCCCCAGGTCGGAGTCGCCGCGCAGCAGGTCGTCGACGAGTTCCCGGCGCAGCGTCTCCTCCCGCCGGACCAGCTCGCGGCGGGCCAGGGCGTAGCCGTCGGCGAGGGTGGCCACCGCGCTGTCGACGACGTGCAGCACCGCGTCGGCCGCCGCGCGCACCACCTCGCTGTCGGCGGAGCTGGTCAGCTGCGGCAGCTGCTGCCACAGCCGCCGCGCCGCCGACAGGTACAGCTGGACCGCCCGCCCCGCGGACACCCCCTGCTCGGCGGCGCGCCGCCCCAGCACGCCCACGGCGTCGAGCTCGGCCCGCCGGGGCCGGCGCCCGGTCACCGCCGCCTCGGCGAGCAGCCACAGGTAGTCGCCGAGCAGGTCCACGGGTACGCCACCGGCGTCGGCGCTGGCGGCCCGGGCGATCGCCGCCAGGCACGCGTCGCGCTCCGACGCGGCGGCGGGACCGTGGCCGGTCCGCCGGGCAGCACCGGTCATCCGTCGGCTCCTCGTGGAACATGGTCGGCGCCGGCGGCCGACCTGCCCGGTCAGCCTATCGAGGCAGGTCGGGTCGGCGACGTGACGCCGCAGGTGCGACGGCCGTGGCGGCGGGGGCTGCCGAACCCCCCGGCAGCCGCCGGGTGGCCCGATCGGCCCACCCGGTCTGGTCCGATCGTCGGATGCGCGATGACCGTCCCTTGAGGAGGGTGGACGGGATCGTCATCCACCACGGGGGTGTGCACATGACTGAGCTGAACCGACGTGCCCTGCTGCGTACCGCCGCGCTGGCCGGCATGGCCACGGCGGCCGGCCTGGCCGGTGGGCTGACCACGGCGGCGCCGGCCGGCGCCGCGGACTCCACCGACGTCGCCAACGGACCGTGGCTGGTCAGCGTGGGCCAGGGCGTTCTCCGGATCGACCCGGACCGGCGGACGCCGCAGCGGTTGCTCTCCTGGGGTGACGAGTTCAGCGCCTCGCCCGACGGGCGCTGGCTGGCCTTCGTCGCCGGCGACCTGTTCCTGATGGACCTGGCCACCGGTGCCGTCCGTCAGGTCACCGACCGCGCCGGCGTCCGCCACCAGTGGCCGACCTGGTCACCGGACGGCACCCGGGTCGCGGTGACCCGGAACGGCGAGGCGCTCGACATCATCGACGTGGCCACCGGGGCCGCCGAGGAGGTGATCAGCGGCCACCCGATCTCCCGGCCCGACTGGTCCCGGGACGGCTCGATGTTCGCCTTCTGGTGGCGCAGCCGCTCGGAGGGGCCGCAGCTGCGGACGCTGACCCTGGCCACCGGGAAGATGCGGCGGATCTACCTGCCCGAGGCGGCCGGCGAGACTTTCGGCTGGCCGGCCTTCCTGCCGAACAACCAGCGGGTGGTGTTCTGCACCAACCGGTGGACCCGCGACACCGACGTGCCGGGTGGGGCCGCGCTCGCCTCGGTGCGCGTGGACGGCACCGGGCTCAAGCGGCTCACCGACGAGACCCGGTTCTACATGTCGCCGGTGTACTCGCCCGACGGGCGGTACTGCGCCGCGCTGTCGGTCCCGGAGACCAACCCGTACCCGGACGGCGGCAACATCATCGTCGCGACCGACGGATTCGGCGCGTCGTGGTGGATCCCCGGCGACGAGTACGACTACAGCACCCGACTGACCTGGGCCCGCGCCCTCTGACGCGAGCACACCCGTCGGGGCGGCCGGGCAGGCCGACCCGACGGGTGTGCACCCCCCGGAGGCCTTCTGCCGCCCCGCGTGACGGCCTGGCGCATCAGGGTGGACAGCTCAGGGTGACCGCGCGGTGGTCCCCGGCGCCGGGCGGGCGCGCAGGTGGGCGCGTTCGCCCTGCTGGCCGAAGAGGCTGAGGAACTCGACCGGCTCGGTGCCGGCGGCGCCGAACCAGTGCGGCACGCGGGTGTCGAACTCGGCCGCCTCGCCGGGGGAGAGGACCAGGTCGTGATCGCCGAGGACGAGCCGGAGCCGCCCGTTGAGGACGTAGAGCCACTCGTAGCCCTCGTGGGTCTGGAGGTCCGGTTGGCGGCGGTGGCTGTCGGCCGGGATCACCAGCTTGTACGCCTGGATGCCGCCGGCCCGGCGGGTCAGCGGCAGCATGGTCATGCCGTGCCGGGTGACCGGGCGCAGGTGGATGCGCGGGTCGCCGGTGGGCGGGGCGTCGACGAGTTCGTCGAGCGTGACCCCGTGGGCTCTGGCCAGGGGGAGCAGGAGTTCGAGGGTGGGCCGGCGGGTGCCGGACTCCAGCCGGGACAGGGTGCTCACCGAGATGCCGGTCGCCGCGGACAGTTCGGCCAGCGTGGTGTTGCGCTGCTGGCGCAGCGCGCGTAACCGGGGGCCGACGGCGTCCAGCGCCTGGTTGAGGTCGTCGTCCATCTCCCCAGTTTGCCAGAACAGCAACATAGCTTGCCACTTTTGCGGCCGGTCCGGATGGTTGCCCTGGGAGGTGGTCAGGATGACCGAGCTCAGGGAGAGCTACGACGTGGTGGTGATCGGCGGCGGCGCCGCGGGGTTGAGCGGCGCGCTGACGCTGGCCCGCGCCCGCCGGTCGGTGCTGGTGGTCGACGCCGGCGCCCCGCGCAACGCCCCGGCGGACGGGGTGCACGGCCTGCTGGCCCGGGAGGGGATCCGGCCGGCCGAACTGCTGGAGCGGGGCCGGGCGGAGGTGCGCGGCTACGGCGGCCAGGTGATCTCCGGCGAGGTCGCCGCCGCGGCGCGCGGGGACGACGGGTTCGCGGTGGCGTTTGCCGACGGCCGATCGGTGCGGGCCCGCCGGCTGCTGGTGACCTCCGGGCTGGTGGACGAACTGCCGGACGTGCCGGGACTGCGCGACCGGTGGGGGCGGGATGTGCTTCATTGCCCTTACTGTCACGGTTGGGAGGTGCGGGACCGGGCCATCGGTGTGCTGGCCACCGGGCCGTTGTCGGTGCACCAGGCGTTGCTGTTCCGCCAGTGGAGCGAGGATGTCACCTTCTTCACCCACACCCAGCCGCCGCCGGACGCGGAGCAGGCGGAGCAGTTGGCCGCCCGGGGCATCCGCGTGGTGGGCGGCGAGGTGGCGTCCCTGGAGATCGTCGAGGACCGTCTGACGGGCGTACGGCTCGGCGACGGCCGGCTGATTCACCGGGACGCCGTGGCGGTGGCGCCGCGGATGACGGCCCGCGCCGGCTTCCTGGCGGCGCTCGGGCTGCGGCCGGCGGCGCACCCTGCCGGGGTCGGGGAGCACATCCCGGCCGACCCGACCGGCCGTACCGAGGCGCCCGGGGTGTGGGCGGCGGGCAACGTCACCGATCCGGCCGCCCAGGTCGGTGCCGCCGCTGCGGCCGGCACCATGGCCGCGGCGGCGATCAACGCCGACCTGGTCGCCGAGGAGACCCGGCAGGCGGTCGCCGCCCACCGGGAGCCGTTCTCCGGGTCATCCGAGGCGCGGATCAGCGAGCTGGTGACGGGCGACCGCCGCCACGGGATCTGAGCCCGGGCGGCGGGCCGTCGCGTCGGACGAGTTCGGCCTGGCGTACCGGGAGGAGCGAACCTCGCGTGCGGCGGACGGCGACGCACCGCTGGTCTCCACGAGCGCTGATCCTCGCACACACCACCCGGCCCGACCCGGGGCCGGGCCGGGTGGATGTCGGCCGTCGGGGTCACCGGACGGGGCGCCGGGCAGCGAGGTCTGGCCGGTCAGGGCGTTGCCGCCGGAGTAGCCCGGCCCTTGCCGGCTACCGTGCACTGTGGACGGCTCGCGGCCGATGTTCGCCCTGATGCCGATCTCACCGCTGTTGGGCCACGGGTTGGTGGCGATGTCGTTGCCCAGCATCCAGAACGCGGGCCAAAGCCCCTGCCCCCGGGGGATCTTGATCCGCGCCTCGAACCGGCCGTACGGCCGTCCGGCCGGCGCGCTCCGGCCCCACGCACGATCGTTGCGTCCGTCCCGGTGGACCTTCCGACCGTTCGGGTTGACGCGCTGTCACCATCTCGACACTGCAGTTGTGAGTCATCTCCGCGATCGATGTGCTGGCGCGGACCAGCGCCGTCGGTGACGGCCATCGATCAGAACGAGGTGGCTCATGGTGGCTCTACGGCGGCTGCTGGCCGCAGCGATCGCGACAGTGGTGACGGCCGCTCTGGCGCTGGTGTGGACGGCGGCGCCGGCCCACGCCGACGAGGCGTGGGAGACCGCGCTCAAGTCCCTGATGTCCCGCACCGCCACCTGGGCGGACGGTGGACTCGGCCAGATCGGGCTGCTCGGCAGGCCGCTGCCCCTGCTCGGGGTCAGCCCGGGCGCGCTGGTCGACGCCGACAAGCTCGCCAGGAAGGCGTCCGACGCCCTGGCCGGCGGCCTGACCAAGGACGACGTGGACCTGGGCGGGGGCACCCGGCTCACCAGCTCGGTGACCAGCAGCGACGGCGACCACCTGCTCGACGTGCTGCTGACCACGAAACGCGAGGTGACCGATAAGGAGTTGACCGTCAACGGCGTCACCCTCGCCAAGGCGGTCAGCGTCACCGGCTGGGCGACCCTGCACCTGCGGGCCCGGCACACCGCCGCCGGGGAGACCTACCTGGTCCGTGACGGCGACACCCCGCGCATCGACATCGACGCGGCCGCCCGGCTGCGTGGCGACCTGGACCAGGCCACCGCCTCTGTCGGCATCCTCGGCGTCACGCTCACCGCCGGCAGCACCCTCACCGCCCGCACCCACCTCAAGGTCACGCTCACCGACCCGAACGGCGACGGCCGGCTGGCCTTCGACACGCCGGCCGGGGCCGGCACCGGCGAACTCGCCGCGGCCGGTTCCCTCGCCGGCCTCGTACAGGTGGCGCTGGACGGCTCCGGCGGCGGCCGGATCTCCGACACCGAGACCGAGCCGGGCCCGGGCTCGGTGCACGGCGTGATCAAGCTGGGCGCGGCCACCGCCGGCGCGCCCTTCGCCCTGCCCGCGGTCGCGGCGACGGTGAACATCGACTGGAACGACATCTCGGCCGGCACGCCGACGGTCACCACCACCGGGCTGGACGAGACGATCGCCAAGTTCCGCAACATGAGCCCGCTCGACCTCGCCTCCGGGCTCGCCCAGCTCGCCACCCTGCTCAGCGGCGTGCAGCAGAGCGGGCCGGCGGGCAACCTGAACCTGCCGTTCCTGCGCGGCACCTTCGCCGACGCGGTCAAGGTCAACGAGAAGCTCACCGACTTCCTCAAGAAGTACGTCCACCCGCGGCCGGACGACCCGCAGTTCGACCCCGCCACCGACGACCCGGCCCTGGCCGGGCAGCCGAAGTTCAGCTCCCTCCAGCAGTTGCTCGCGCTGCTCGCCGCCGAGGGCCTGCCCGTCGACAACCTCTCCTTCGCCGACGCGAAGCTGGTGTTCCGGGTCAAGCTGGAGCGGGAGTCCACCGTGGAGGTGCCGCTCGACCCGGGCGCGGCCTCGCTCTCCGGTCGCGGCGCCGCCTTCACCGCGAACGGCTTCAGCGTCAACGGCAACCGGTTCACCCCCGGCGAGCTCGTCGGGCAGCGGGTGGTGGCCGGCACCTCCGCCGGCACCGTCGCGGCCAACACCGCCAACTCCGTCACCCTGGCGCAGAACTGGATCGGCGGCCAGCCGGCCGACGACAGCGTCTGGGTGATCAGCGGATCCAGCCCGAACATCGGCGCGGTCGAGCTGGCCGGCACGCTCACCGCACCCGCCGGCGGTGACCGGAAGGTCGGCCTGCGGGCCGCGAACGCCCAGGCGAGCTTCGCCAAGGTGAAGCCCAGCTACAGCGCCGCCGTCACCCTGGTCCTCGACCTGCGCGACGACCTCGGCAGCCCGGAGGCCAACGCCAACCGCGTGCTGCTGCGTACCGACCCGGCCGTGCCGCTGTTCGCCGCGGACTTCCCGATCACCACCGGCGTGGACTTCTACGCCACCGCCGGCTTCCTCAAGGTCAAGCTCGGCGGCTCGCTGGCCGTCGGTTCGGCCCAGGCCGGAAAGCGGATGATCGAGGTGCGGTTCAAGCCCCAGGAGGACCCGGACATCAGCCTCGGGGCGTTCTTCAGCCGCTTGCAGTCCGAGCCGGGCAAGTTGCTGGACGTGGCCTCCTCGGTCAAGACCACCGGCCAGGTGAAGGTCAGCGTCCCCGGCGACACCGGCGTGCTCGGCCAGGGCGTCGGCGTCGACGTCAGCTGGACGGCGGGCGGGCAGCCGCAGGTCGACACCTCCGGGCTCAGCGGGCTCTTCGCCGTCGACTTCAACCCCGACGACCCGAAGGCGCTCTTCGCGGTCGTGGTCGAGGCGCTGCGGCTGGTCAACGCCGCGCTGTCCCAGCCCGACGGCGGCAGCGGCCCCCTGAACACCCCGATCCCGTTGCTCGGCCGTTCCGCCCGGCAGCTTCTCGGCGCCGACGAGAGCGGCGTCGGCAAGGACGTCACCTTCGTCGCCGACGGGGCGAACTTCCTGCTCAAGGACGGTACGCGCAGCGGCGACGCCGGGTTCGACGCGCGGCTCGCCGGACGGACCGTGGTGATCGGCAGCAAGGCGTACCGGGTGCTGGCGCGGGTGGACGGGCAGACGCTGCGGATCGACGCGGCGGGCACCCCGAAGCCGGAGGACGGCAGCGCGTACGCCCTGCGCCCGGAGCTGGCCGACGCGCTCGACCGGCTGCTCGCCGCCCCGCCGGACAACCTCCAGGACGCCCTCGACCTGCTCAACAAGTCGATCGGCGCGGGCAGCGGGGTCACCTTCACCCTGGACCAGCGCGCGGGTGGCCCGTTCCTGCGGATCGGGCTGGACTGGAAGCGCGACTTCCACACCGGCGGTCCGCTCGCCCTCGACTGGGGCGGCGGCAAGAAGCTGATCAGCCTCGACAGCTCCGGCACCTTTGCCCTCGACGTCAACGCCCGGGCCCAGCTCGGCCTGCTGCTGCCGCTGCGGCTCGACGCCGCGCCGCTGCTGGACCACACCTCCTCGGCCAGCGTCACCATCGCCGGCGGGGTCACCGACGGGGCCCTCGCCGCCCGGGTCGGCCCGCTCGCCCTCGACCTCGGCAAGGCCCCGGACGACTTCGCCACCGTCAAGACCAACCTCACCGTCGGCCTCGGCGGGCTCGCCGCCGACGGGCCGATCAGCGGCCTGCTCGGGGTGACCCCGCAGTTCACCACCGCGGGCGTCGACTGCGGTGGCGGGATTGGCGACGCCGACGTGCCGCTCTGCGCCCGCGCGCCGCTCTTCGTCGACAACTGCGAGCCGGCCGACCCCACCAACCTGCTCACCTTCACCGTCGGCCTGGACCTCACGCCCACGGTGAAGACACCGAATCTGGACTCCTGCTTCGCCAACCTGACCATGAAGCTCACCGACTTCAACGTCGGCATCGACGGCTACCTGGCCAAGGTGGAGGAGGCGCTGCGGCTGGCCAGCTTCGACGGCAAGCTGCCCCTGGTCGGCGACGACCTGCAGCAGGGCCAGCGGTTCGTGGCGCAGCTGCGCGAGGACATCAAGGCGGCGATCGGGCCGGCGCTGGCCGACGCCAAGCTGGACAGCTCCGGCCTGAACGCCGCGCTGAAGGAAGCGCTCAAGCCGGTCGACGACAACGTCGCCGCGGAGGTCACCTGCCGTAGCGGGGCGAGCACCCCCTGCCAGCCGGAGGACTTCCAGTCCATCCGGATCAAGCTGACCTCGACCAAGGGCGACCCGTCCCCGGCCGCCGGCTGCCAGACCGGCTGCGCCGAGGCGAACGTGCCGCTCGACCTGGGCATCCCCGGCCTGTCGTTGAAGGCGCGGAAGGGCGCCGCCGACGGCATCACGGCCAAGCTGGGCTGGAAGCTGCACCTGGACCTGGTCCTCGACCGGGACGAGGGGTTCTACGTCCCCACCCACGACGGCGACACCAGTCCGGAGCTGCAGATCGGCGGGCAGTTCGACCTGTCCGACAATGCCGACGGCACCCCCGGCGAACTGGCCGCTCAGCTCGCCTTCATCCAGGTCAAGGCCACCAAGCAGGGCGCCGCGCCGCGCCCACCACTGGTGCGGGCGTACTTCGGCATCGACGTCAAGGGCTCGCCGGGAGAGAAGAGCTGCTTCGACCCGACGGTCACCGCGGACTGCGCGGCCGACCCGGACGCCCGGCTCACCCTCGCCGAGTTCGGTGACCTGGGCTCGCTGCTCGCCACCGACCTCACCGCCAAGGTCGACATCGACTGGAAGCTGGCGGCGACGGTCAACACCGGCGACGAGGTCGGCTCCGCCCTGCCCGGCATCAGCGCCCGCTTCGGGCTCAGCTGGGGCCTGGAGCACAAGCAGGGCGCGCTCACCGCGACCGGCGACGGCGTCACCACCCCGCTGAAGGTGACCTTCACCGACATCGCGCTGGACGCCGGCGCCTTCTTCGACAAGATCCTCAAGCCGGTGGTGGCGAAGCTCAAGACGGTCACCGGCCCGCTCCAACCGGTCATCGACACCCTGTACGCGCCGATCCCGGTGCTGTCGGACCTGTCGAAGGCCACCGGTGGGCCCGACATCACCCTGGTTTGGCTCGCGAAGACCTTCAGCACCCTCAACGGCGGCCCGAAGCTCGACTTCGTGGACACCGTGCGGGCGGTGATCACCTTCGTGAACCGGATACCCGACTGCGACTCCGGCTGCTCGATCCCGCTCGGCCAGTTCCTGGTAGACCCGGCCAAGGCCCTCACCACCGAGGTGTCGCCCGCCTCGGCGGAGAGCCTGATCAAGCGGGACGACCCGTTCACCCGGGCGAAGTCCGCCAGCGAGGTGAAGTCCGCGGTCGACACCGCCGCCGGTGACGACGGGGAGAAGCTGTTCACCCCGAAGAACCCGGGCGAGAAGTCCAACGCGGAGAAGACCGGCTTCAGCTTCCCGATCTTCGACAACCCGGGCTCGCTGTTCGGGCTGCTGCTCGGCCAGGACGTCGAGCTGATCAGCTTCGACTCCGGTCCGCTGGCGCTGGGCTTCAGCTGGCGGCAGTCCTTCGGCCCGGTCTACGCCCCGCCGCCGGTGCTGGTCACCCTCTCCGGCAGCGCCTCGGTCACCGCCCGGTTCATCGCCGGACTGGACACCGCGGGCATCCGGCACGCCGTCGAGGCGGCCACCGACGGCGACAAGCTCGACGCGGTCAGCCTGCTCGACGGGCTGTACTTCAAGACCGCCGACAGCACCGGCAAGCCGGTACCGGTCGTCACCCTGCGCGGCGAGATCGGCGCCGGGGCCGAGGTCAGCGTGCTGATCGTCAAGGTGGGCATCCAGGGCGGGATCCGGCTGACCGTCGGGTTCAGCTGGAACGACCCGAACAACGACGGCAAGTTCCGCACCAGCGAGTTCCTCCAGGCGCTGCTGCTGAACCCGATCTGCCTGTTCACCACCAGCGGCCAGCTCTCGGTCTTCCTCAAGGTCTACGTCACCATCGACCTGTTCCTGTTCTCCAAGACCTTCGACTTCACCCTGGTCGACGCGGCCCTGCTCGACTTCCGGGCGCAACCCGACTGCTCTCCGCCGCCTCCGGAACTCGGCGGCACCGTCGGGGACACCCTGGTCGTCTTCGCCGGCAAGTTCGGCACGAAGGACCAGCGCGGCCACAAGGCCTGGGACAACACCGCCGACACCTACGCCGGTGACGTGATCAAGGTGTACGCGCTGCACTACGCCGATGCCGGCACCGAGGGCGCCAGCGACGACTTCGACGGCTTCGCGGTCGAGGCGCTCGGCCGCAAGCAGGAGTTCCTCGACCCGTCCCTGACCCGGGTGGTGGTCGACGGGCGCGGCTACCAGGCTGCCGACCCCGACCTGGTCTCGCTGTCGGTGCTGTTGCTCGGCGACGGCGACACCAGCGGCGATGGCACGAAGACCTCCACCTTCGACAAGGCCGCGGTGGTGCTCGGCTCCGACGGCCGGGACCGGATTCGCACTGGCACCGGACCGGCGTACGTGGACGGACGCGGCGGCGACGACGTCATCGTCACCGCCGAGGCACCGGGCGTGGTCAGCTGGGTGGCCGGCGGCCCCGGGAAGGACACCATCACCACCGGTGACGGCAACAACGTGGTGGCCGGCGACAGCGGCCTCGGCGGCAGCAACCGGGGTCCCACGACGGTGCACACCTCGGTCGGCGACAAGACCCTCACCGACCTGATCTCCTGGACCACGCTGACCGAACCCACCACCGCCATTCCCGGCCAGGACGACCATGTCACCGTCGGGCACGGCAGCAACCGGGTCTACGGCGACGGCGGCGACGACGTGCTCGGCGTCCTGGTCGACAACCGGCCGAACGGTAAGAACACCCTGGTCGGCGGCCCGGGCGGCGACACGATCAACGGTGGCCGGGGCGACGACACCATCCACACGTACGACCAGACCGTGCCCGCCGACGTCGACCAGGCCGGCAGCGGCGACGTCGGGCTCACCAACCAGGTGGACACCGGCGCGGGCCAGGACACCGTGTACGGCAGCGCCGGCACCGACCTGGTCGTCTCCCACTCCGCCAACGGCCAGACCGGCCACCTCTACGGATACGGCGGCGACGACGTGCTGGTCGGCGGCTACGGCACCGACGAACTGTTCGGCGGCCCCGGCGACGACTACGTGATCGCCGAGCCGTCGCAGGTCGGCGAGCCCGGCGCGGGCGACGGGTACGGCCGGTTCCGTCAGGTCACCCACCAGCCGCTGCCGGCCGGTACGCAGTCGCAGACCAAGCTGCTGGTCGGTGGCCTCGGCAGCGACCACCTGATCGGCGGCGACGGCGGCGCGACGATCTTCGGTGACCGGCACCTGCCCGCCGAGACCTGCGCCGACGCCACCCTCGCCGACGCCCAGCCGGCCCCCGCCGACCAGGGCGCCGCAGACCTGATCCTCGGTGGCGCGGGGACCGAGGTGGTCTCCGCCGGCAGCGGCGACGACCGGGCCGACCTCGGTGGCGGCGACGACCGCGCCTGCGGCCAGCTCGGCGACGACACCCTGCACCTGGGCGGCGGCAACGACCGGGCCTGGGGCGGGGCCGGCGTCGACCAGCTGCACGGCGACGACGGCGACGACCTGCTCTTCGGCAACACCGGCAACGACGGCCTCTACGGCGACGCCGGCCAGGACACCGCCGAGGGCAACGCGGGCGACGATCAGGTCTTCGGCGGTCCCGACGCCGACGTGCTCTACGGTGGCTCGCGCGTCGCCGGCGCGAACGACGGCCGGGACTTCCTCTACGGCGAGGAGGGCGCCGACCGGATCGTCGGCGACAACGGCACCCCGCGGATCGGGGACGTCGGGCCGTACCCGCTGGACCTGGCCGGGGACGTGGCCGGGACCGGCACGGGCGACGTGATCTCCGGTGGCCCCGACGGCGACATCGCGTACGGCGGGCTCGGTGACGACCGGATCAACGGCGACGCCGGCGACGACCAGCTCGAGGGGAACAACGGCGCCGACCTGATCCACGGTGACCTCGGCCGGGACGAGATCATCGGGGGCTCCTCGCAGGAGACCGCCGCCGGGGTCGGCCGGCCGGACACCGGCGACCAGCTCCACGGCGACGCCGACGCCGACCTGATCGCCGGGGACAACGCCCGGTTCACGCCGGCCACCACCGACGCGACCCGGGTCACCCAGGGCCGGACCGGCCCGGCGCGGAAGGTCACCCTGCTCGACCTCGGGTTCACCCCGACGGCCGGCACCAGCGGCGGCGACCTGATCTCCGGTGGCGACGCCGACGACGTGATCTTCGGCCAGGGCGGACCGGACCGGGTGCACGCCGACGCCGGGAACGACTACGCCGAGGGCGGCCCGGGCTCCGACTGGGTCGAGGGCAACGCCGGCGACGACGACCTGGTCGGCGGATCCAGCACCGCGTACGACGGAACCGGGGCGACCACCACGGGCCAGCCGGACACCGCGGACGCCGTCTTCGGCGGACCCGGGTCCGACGCGATCATCGGCGACAACGGCGCGGTGCTCCGCCCGCTCCCCGGTGAACAGCCGACCGCGGTGACCGTGCGGCTCGGCGCCGACGGCAGCCCGTTCGGCCCGCGGATCGTGGTGCTGCTGGACCGGGCGGCGGCCACCGCCAACCGGTACGGCGGCGACCGGCTCAGCGGCGGCGACGGCGTGGACGCCCTCTGGGGCCAGGACGGCGACGACGCGCTGACCGGTGACGGCGACGGCGACTACCTGGAGGGCAACGGCGGCGCGGACAACCTCCGCGGCGACAGCGCCCTCGGCGCGGCGGGACGCCGGGCGGTCACGCCGCTGCCCGACCCGGGCTGGCCGGGTGGACCGTCGCCGGCGGCCGAGCTGGTCGGGGCCGGTGCCCCGGCCGGGCAGGACGACCTGATCGGTGGCAGCTCGGCGGCGGGCTTCCGGGACACCGGGGACGTGGTCGAGGGCAACGGCGGCGACGACGTGATCCTCGGCGACAACGGCTCGCTGCTGCGGACCGTGACCACGGTCGGCGGGAAGCCGGCCGAGCGGGTGTACACCGAGCGGTACCCGACCGGCGCGGTGCCGGCGGACGCCACCGTGGTCCGTACCCACGACCCGGCCCTGCCGGGCCCGTCCACCCGGTTCTGCACCACCGCGCAGGCCACCTGCGAGCCGGCCGGTGCCTTCGGCAACGACCAGCTCTACGGTGACGGCGGCAACGACGGCGTCTGGGGCCAGGACGGCGACGACCTGATCCGTGGCGGTGCCGGCGACGACGACCTCTTCGGTGAGCTCGGTGCCGACACCCTGTACGGCGACGACGGCGCCGACGCCATCCTCGGCGACCGGGGCGGGGTGGTGAACCAGTACCTCAACGCCGACGACGTGGCCGCGCTGGGCTTCACCGTCACGTTGAACTCGCCGCCGCAGGAGACGTACACCGGGTTCCGGGCCGGCGAGTACGACCGGCGCGTGGACCTGCTGCACGACACCGACGGCGACGCCTGGATCGGCAGCTCCACCTCGGCGCCCATGCCGCACGCGGGGCTGACCGCCGGCGCGGGCGACTACATCCGGGGCGGGGCCGGCGCGGACAACATCCACGGCGGCTACGGCGACGACGTCGCCAACGGCGACAGCGGCGGCGACGAGGTGTTCGGCGGGGAGGGCTCGGACGTGCTCTGGGGCGGCAAGGGCTGCGACCCGGTGCTCGACGCGACCAACCCGCAGTGCCTGGTGAACGGTACCTTCAGCGCCGCCGCCCGCGGTGACCACGACCAGTACGTCGATCACCTCTTCGGCGGGGCCGGCGCGACCAGCGGCCCGGCGGTGACCGCGGTGCTCGGCTCCGACCTGCTGGACTTCCGTCCGCGCGGCTCCTACCCGGACAACTGCGCGGCCGGAGCCTGGCCGACCGACCTCGCCTCGGGGACGATCGACCCGTGCCGCTGGTTCGAGATGACGAACCTGGACAACGACGACGTGGCCGACAACCAGCACCACCACGGCACCGACTGGATCTACGGCGGTTGGGACCGGGACGTGCTCCAGGGCGACGTCACCGCCAACGGCCCGAACAACGGTGACCGGCTCTTCGACTGGAACGGCGCGTACAACCTGTTCACCCACTGCAACTCGGCGTACGGCGGGTTCAACGACATCCGCCAGCACAGCCCGGCGATGCAGGACTTCCTCACCCGGCTGGCCTGGGCCACCGGCGCGGGTCGCAGCGCCTCCGACGTGACCACGGCGGGCACCTCCGCCTTCCTGGAGCTGTCCTACGTCTACCCGCGGGACAACAAGGATCAGGGGGCCGGTGCGGCCTTCCCGGGCACCCCGGGGCACTTCGACCAACCGTCCTGCACCGACTGACCGAGGCGGCCGGGCCCGCCGCCCAGGTCGGCGGCGAGCCGCTCCAGGCTCCAGGAGGTCGAGCCGTCCTC